>NZ_CP108067.1:7575000-7760000 GCF_036178145.1 Streptomyces sp. NBC_00273
TGGCGACCTTCCACACCTCGAACCCCCGGTCCCGGGCGATGATCGCGGCGTACCCGATCCTGCAGCCGGCCCTGGAGAAGATCAACGCGCGGATCGCGGTGAGCGAGTACGCGCGCCGCACGCTGGTGGAGCACCTGGGCGGCGACGCGGTCGTCATCCCCAACGGCGTCGACGTGGACTTCTTCGCCAAGGCCGAGGCCAACCCCGACTGGTCCGGTCAGACCCTGGGCTTCATCGGCCGGATCGACGAGCCCCGCAAGGGCCTGCCGGTGCTGATGGCGGCCTTCCCGAAGATCGTGGAGGCCTGCCCGGACGTACGCCTGCTGGTGGCGGGCCGCGGCGACGAGGAGGAGGCGGTGGCCTCCCTCCCGGCGGACCTCCGCTCCCGCGTCGAGTTCCTCGGCATGGTCTCGGACGAGGACAAGGCGCGGCTGCTGCGCAGCGTGGACGTGTACGTCGCCCCCAACACCGGCGGCGAGAGCTTCGGCATCATCCTGGTGGAGGCCCTGTCGGCGGGCGCGGCCGTGCTCGCGTCGGACCTGGACGCCTTCGCCCAGGTCCTGGACCAGGGCGGGGCGGGCGACCTCTTCGCCAACGAGAACGCCGACGCGCTGGCGACGGCGGCGATCAGCCTGCTGCGGGACCCGGAGCGCCGGGCCGAGCTCAGCGCCCGCGGCTCGGCGCACGTGCGCCGCTTCGACTGGTCCACGGTCGGCGCGGACATCCTGGCCGTCTACGAAACGGTGACGGACGGCGCCGCGGCGGTGGCCGCGGACGAACGCGTCCCCCTGCGCACCCGCTTGGGCTTCTCGAAGGACACCACGTCCTCCTGAGGGTTCACCACCCGGCGGAGACGGTCCGGTCGGGCCGCCCGCCGGGGGTGACGGTCACCTCGTGGACCTCCCCGCCACCGGTGGTCATGCGGATCCGGTCGGGGGCCGTCCACACGGTCTCGAGCAGTGCGTAGTACGGGGCGTCGCCGTTGAAGGAGCCGACGGTCCAGCGGCGCTCCAGGAGCCCGCTGCCCTGGTGGACGTACACCGTCCACACCGGGTCGATCCCGGCCAGCCCCTGCTCGATGACCAGCCGACGGTCGTCCCGGTCGGGGGACGCCAGGTCCTGCGTCCGTACGTCGTCGCCCGTCAGCAGGGCCAACAAGCTGGCGATGATCAGGACCGGGACGCCGAGCACGGCCAACGGGAGGGCGACGGCGAGGCGCGTCGCCGGTTTCCGCACTCCCAGCAGGGCCGCCGCGATCAGGGCGGTCAGTGCGAGCCAGCACGTCGTGACGAAGTGGCCGCGGACCTTGCCCAGGACGACGAGACCGCCGTCCGAACCGCCCCAGAGGCAAGCGGCCAGGGCACCGGCCACCAGGGCGCCGGCCACGAGGGCGGCGGCCACCGCCAGCACTGCGCGTGCCGACGATCTGCGGTGCGATCTCATGAATCTTGTCCCCCCGATAGGTTTGGATCATGAACCCTACGGTCCGGGGGCGGCCCGGGCCAGGGGCGATGGGGGTCGGGGGCGCGTGGAGCGGTAGGGTCGCGCAGCGTGATCGAAACCCTTGTCTGGATCGCCCTGGCTCTCGGAGTCATCGGGGTCTACCTCAGCTGGACCGCCGGCCGGCTCGACCGGCTGCACTCGCGGATGGACGCCGCGCGGGCCGCGCTCGACGCGCAGCTCGTGCGGCGGGCTTCCGTCGTGCTGGAGGTCGCCACCTCCGGGGTGCTCGACCCCGCCTCCTCCCTGGTGCTCTACGAGGCCGCGCACGCCGCCCGGCAGGCCGAGGAGGACCACCGCGAGGTGGCCGAGAGCGAGCTCAGCCAGGCGCTGCGGGCGGTCTTCGCCGATGCCGACCAGGTCGACGTGCTCAAGGCGGCCCCCGGTGGGGCCGAGGCCACGGAGGAGTTGGCGGCGGCCGTCCGCCGGGTTCCGATGGCGCGGCGGTTCCTCAACGACTCGGTACGGGCCGCCCGCGCGCTGCGCCGGCACCGCAAGGTCCGCTGGTTCAGACTGGCGGGGCACGCGCCGTTCCCGCTCGCCTTCGAAATGGACGACGAGCCCCCGGTGGATCTTGCAGAACGGCCGGCCTAGACACCCCTGGGGGCTTCCAAGGGCCGCGAGGGACAAATCAAGGAGCCACAGGCTCCACATTGGCCCTTGTAGTGGACTGATCCTCTGGGGTTTCCTCAGCCGAGTAGTACGAGCAGAACCCCGTCTTCCTTTCGAGTGAGGTCAATCCGTGAGCACGCTTCCCACCTCCCCCCAGTCCGCCGAGTCGGCGATCGGCACCTCGCGTGTCAAGCGCGGCATGGCCGAGCAGCTGAAGGGCGGCGTGATCATGGACGTGGTCAACGCCGAGCAGGCGAAGATCGCCGAGGACGCCGGCGCCGTGGCCGTCATGGCTCTGGAGCGGGTCCCGGCCGACATCCGCAAGGACGGCGGCGTCGCGCGCATGTCCGACCCGAACATGATCGAAGAGATCATCGAGGCCGTCTCGATCCCGGTCATGGCCAAGTCCCGCATCGGCCACTTCGTCGAGGCCCAGGTCCTGCAGTCCCTCGGCGTCGACTACATCGACGAGTCCGAGGTCCTGACCCCGGCCGACGAGGTCAACCACTCCGACAAGTGGGCGTTCACCACCCCCTTCGTCTGTGGCGCCACCAACCTGGGCGAGGCCCTGCGCCGCATCGCCGAGGGCGCGGCCATGATCCGCTCGAAGGGCGAGGCCGGCACCGGCAACGTCGTCGAGGCCGTCCGCCACCTGCGCCAGATCAAGAACGAGATCGCCCGCCTGCGCGGCTACGACAACAACGAGCTGTTCGCCGCCGCCAAGGAGCTGCGCGCCCCGTACGAGCTCGTCAAGGAAGTTGCCGAGCTCGGCAAGCTCCCGGTCGTGCTGTTCTCCGCCGGTGGCGTCGCCACCCCGGCCGACGCCGCGCTGATGCGCCAGCTCGGCGCCGAGGGCGTCTTCGTCGGCTCCGGCATCTTCAAGTCGGGCGACCCGGCCAAGCGCGCCGCCGCCATCGTGAAGGCCACCACCTTCTACGACGACCCGAAGATCATCGCGGACGCCTCCCGCAACCTGGGCGAGGCCATGGTCGGCATCAACTGCGACACCCTCCCCGAGTCCGAGCGCTACGCCAACCGCGGCTGGTAATCGGTCATGACGAACACCCCCGTGGTCGGTGTCCTGGCTCTCCAGGGCGACGTACGGGAACACCTGATCGCCCTGGCCGCGGCGGACGCCGTGGCCAGGCCGGTCCGGCGTCCCGAGGAGCTCGCCGAGGTCGACGCCCTGGTGATCCCCGGCGGCGAGTCCACCACCATGTCGAAGCTCGCCGTGCTGTTCGGCATGCTGGAGCCGCTGCGCGAGCGCGTGGCGGCCGGCATGCCCGTGTACGGCACCTGCGCCGGCATGATCATGCTCGCGGACAAGCTCCTGGACGGCCGTGAGGACCAGGAGACCCTGGGCGGCATCGACATGATCGTCCGCCGCAACGCGTTCGGCCGCCAGAACGAGTCCTTCGAAGCGAAGATCGACTTCGCGGGCATAGCGGGCGGTCCCGTCGAGGGCGTCTTCATCCGCGCGCCCTGGGTCGAGTCCGTCGGCGCCGCCGCCGAGGTGCTCGCCACGTACGACGGCCACACGGTCGCCGTGCGTCAGGGCAACGTCCTGGCGACCTCGTTCCACCCCGAACTGACCGGAGACGACCGCGTTCACGCGTACTTCGTCGACATGGTGCGCGCGGGGCTGTGACGGGCTCCCGGTAGGATCGGAGACGAACACTGTTGGTTACGCGAAGGAGACAGGCGGATGTCCGGCCACTCTAAATGGGCTACGACGAAGCACAAGAAGGCCGTGATCGATGCCAAGCGCGGCAAGCTCTTCGCGAAGCTGATCAAGAACATCGAGGTCGCGGCCCGTATGGGCGGCGCCGACATCGACGGCAACCCGACGCTCTTCGACGCCATCCAGAAGGCGAAGAAGAGCTCGGTCCCGAACAAGAACATCGACTCCGCGGTCAAGCGCGGCGGTGGTCTTGAGGCCGGCGGCGCCGACTACGAGACGATCATGTACGAAGGCTACGGTCCGAACGGCGTCGCGGTGCTCATCGAGTGCCTCACCGACAACCGCAACCGTGCCGCGTCCGACGTGCGTGTCGCCATGACCCGCAACGGCGGTTCGATGGCCGACCCGGGCTCGGTCTCGTACCTGTTCAACCGTAAGGGTGTCGTCCTGCTGCCCAAGGGCGAGCTCTCCGAGGACGACGTCCTGGAGACGGTGCTCGACGCGGGTGCCGAAGAGGTCAACGACCTCGGCGACAGCTTCGAGATCATCAGCGAGGCCACCGACATGGTCGCGGTCCGTACCGCGCTCCAGGCGGCCGGCATCGACTACGACTCGGCCGACTCCAACTTCCTGCCGACCATGCAGGTCGAGCTGGACGAAGAAGGCGCGCGCAAGATCTTCAAGCTGATCGACGCGCTGGAGGACAGCGACGACGTGCAGAACGTCTTCGCCAACTTCGACGTCTCGGACGAAGTCATGGAGAAGGTCGACGCCTGACCGAACGTCAACGGTGGGCCGACGGGGACACCCCGTCGGCCCACCGTCGTTTCCGTCCCCGACGCCCTCGACGCCCCCCGGCCCGGCGGGTCGGTCCGTGCGGTCGGTGCCGCTGTCAGAGGCGGCCGGTAGCCTGCACACCTGCGCGAAGGAGGAGGTGGCGGTGGTGCGAGTGCTGGGTGTTGACCCGGGGCTGACGCGGTGCGGTGTCGGCGTCGTCGAGGGTGTGGCCGGACGGCCGCTGACCATGCTCGGCGTGGGAGTCGTACGGACGCCCGCGGACGCCGAGTTGGGCCACCGGCTCGTCGCCATCGAGCAGGGCATCGAGGAATGGCTCGACGCGCACCGGCCCGAAGTCGTCGCCGTGGAGCGGGTGTTCAGCCAGCACAACGTCAGCACCGTGATGGGCACCGCCCAGGCGAGCGCCGTCGCGATGCTGTGCGCCGCCCGCCGCGGAATACCGGTCGCCCTGCACACCCCCAGCGAGGTCAAGGCCGCCGTCACCGGCACCGGCCGGGCCGACAAGGCCCAGGTCGGCGCGATGGTCACCCGGCTACTGAGGCTGGACGCGCCACCCAAACCGGCGGACGCCGCCGACGCCCTCGCCCTCGCCATCTGCCACATCTGGCGGGCCCCCGCCCAGAACCGCCTCCAGCAGGCGGTCGCCCTGCACGCCTCGAAAGGCCGTACCCGATGATCGCCTTCGTCAGCGGCCCGGTCGCCGCACTCGCCCCCACCCTTGCCGTGATCGAGGTCGGGGGAGTGGGCATGGCCGTGCAGTGCACGCCCACCACCATCTCCGGCCTGCGCCTGGGGGAGCAGGCCCGGCTGGCCACCTCGCTCGTCGTCCGCGAGGACTCCCTCACCCTGTACGGCTTCGCCGACGACGACGAGCGCCAGGTCTTCGAGATCCTGCAGACCGCCAGCGGGGTCGGACCGAGGCTCGCCCAGGCGATGCTCGGCGTGCACAGCCCCGACGCGCTGCGCCTGGCCGTCTCCACCGGCGACGAGAAGGCGCTCGTGGCGGTGCCGGGCATCGGCAAGAAGGGCGCCCAGAAGCTGCTCCTCGAACTGAAGGGCAAGCTGGGGGCCCCGCTGGGCAGCAGCGGCCTCGTGGGCGCGCAGCGCGCCGCGGCCACCGGGCCCGCCCCCTGGACCGAGCAGCTCTCCGCCGCCCTGATCGGCCTCGGCTACGCCTCGCGCGAGGCGGAGGACGCGGTCGCGGCGGTGACGCCGCAGGCCGAGGCCGCCATCGCCGCCGGCGGTTCGGCCCCCGTTCCGCAGCTCCTGCGGGCGGCCCTCCAGTCCCTGAACCGGGCCCGCTAGCCGCGCGCCGCCGCGTTCAGCCCCTCCGGTGATCGAGGAGCGGGTCCGGGCGGCGCCCGGGAAACGGCGAAAGGGCGGGGTGGGGGAAAGCCCCGCAGGGACCGGCCCGCAGGCGACCGACCACCGTACGAACCGAGAAGGCAGACTGACAGCGTGAACTGGGACGACGAGACCAACGCAGACGAGAGCGAGCGACTCGTCGCGGCCTCGGCCGACGGCGAGGACACCGCCGTCGAGGCGGCGCTGCGCCCCAAGGACCTCGGCGAGTTCGTCGGCCAGGAGAAGGTCCGCCAGCAGCTGGACCTCGTCCTCAAGGCGGCCCGCCAGCGCGGAGCCACCGCCGACCACGTCCTGCTCTCCGGCGCGCCCGGCCTCGGCAAGACCACCCTGTCCATGATCATCGCGGCCGAGATGGGCGCGCCCATCCGCATCACCTCCGGCCCCGCCATCCAGCACGCGGGCGACCTGGCGGCGATCCTCTCCTCCCTCCAGGAGGGCGAGGTCCTCTTCCTCGACGAGATCCACCGCATGTCCCGGCCCGCCGAGGAGATGCTCTACATGGCCATGGAGGACTTCCGCGTCGACGTGATCGTCGGCAAGGGGCCCGGGGCCACCGCGATCCCGCTGGAGCTGCCGCCCTTCACCCTGGTCGGCGCCACCACCCGGGCCGGACTGCTGCCCCCGCCGCTGCGGGACCGCTTCGGCTTCACCGGGCACATGGAGTTCTACGCCCCCGAGGAGCTGGAACGCGTCATCCACCGCTCCGCCCGCCTCCTCGACGTGGAGATCGACACCGCCGGCGCTGCCGAGATCGCCGGCCGCTCCCGCGGTACCCCGCGCATCGCCAACCGGCTGCTGCGCCGCGTCCGCGACTACGCCCAGGTCCGGGCGGACGGCGTGATCAACCGCGAGGTGGCCGGTACCGCCCTCCAGGTGTACGAGGTGGACGGGCGCGGCCTCGACCGACTGGATCGCGCCGTTCTCGAAGCCCTGCTCAAGCTCTTCGGCGGCGGGCCCGTGGGCCTGTCCACCCTCGCCGTGGCCGTCGGTGAGGAGCGGGAGACCGTGGAGGAGGTGGCGGAGCCCTTCCTGGTCCGCGAGGGGCTGCTCGCGCGTACCCCCCGGGGGCGGGTGGCGACGCCTGCCGCATGGGCTCACCTGGGACTCGTCCCGCCGCAGCACGGCGGGAGTGGATCAAGCGGACAACAGGGCTTGTTCGGGGCCTGACGGCGCGGAGGTTCGACCCCCCAGGAACTGCGGTGCCATGCTGGGCGTTGTTCCATCGGTGCGGACTCGCCTAGACTCCGCCGATGCCGACCCTTCGGGTCGGTGTGCCCACCCCCGTAGAAAAGGCCGCCGTCCGCGTGCGGTCGTGCGAAGGATCTCCGTCCCGTGAATCTCGTGACACTCCTCCCGTTCATCGTGCTCATCGGGGCGATGTTCCTGATGACCCGCTCCGCGAAGAAGAAGCAGCAGGCAGCCGCGCAGATGCGCGACCACATGACGCCCGGCACCGGCGTCCGCACCATCGGCGGCATGTACGCCACGGTGAAGGAGATCGGTGACGACACGGTCACTCTCGAGCTGGCCCCCGGCGTGCACGCGATCTTCGCGAAGAACGCCATCGGCGCCGTCCTGGAGGACGCGGAGTACAACCGCATCGTCCACGGCATCGACGACGAGGCGACCGACACGTCGGTCGTCCCGGACGACGCCTCCTCGCTGACCGAGGCTCCGAAGGCGGACCTCACCAAGGACGAGGACGAGGCTCCCAAGCTCGACCTGGGCAAGAAGGACGAGGACGCGCCCAAGGGCGACGACGAGCCCAAGGACGGCAAGTCCGACGGCGAGGCCGGCGCGAAGTAACGCGCGGCGGGGGACCGTGGAGGCGCCCGACCGGCGACCGGCACGGTCCCCGTCTGTGACACTTCTGCGGGGGGCAGGGGTCCCCACCACACATTTCGTGGCCGTCCCCGCGCTGACCCGGCGCGGGACGGTTGGACAGGGAGAAACGACAAGGTGGCAGCACCGAAGAAGGGCCGGCGGCCCACGGGGGCTCAGGGGAGGCCGGGGCGCGCCCTGGCGATCATCCTGATCGCGATGGTGGCGCTCACCGCGGGGATGTTCCTCTCCAAGCAGACGACTCCCAGGCTGGGCATCGACCTCGCCGGTGGCACGAGCATCACGCTCAAGGCCAAGAGCGAGCCCGGCAAAGAGAGCGCCATCAACGAGACCAACATGAACACGGCGGTCGGCATCATCGACCGCCGCGTCAACGGTCTCGGCGTGTCCGAGGCGGAGGTCCAGACCCAGGGTCGCGACCACATCATCGTGAACATCCCCAAGGGGACGAACGAGCAGCAGGCGCGCGAGCAGGTCGGCACCACCGCCCAGCTGTACTTCCGCCCGGTTCTCGCCTTCGCGGACGGCTCCCCGGCCGCTCCCGAGGGCACTCCGAGCCCGAACCCCTCCGCGAGCGGCTCCGGGGCTCCCAAGGCCGGAGACGGCAAGACCAGCCCCTCCGCCAGCCCGTCGTCCAGCGCCACTTCCCAGGGCCGCGCGCTCAGTGAGGCCCTCAAGGCCCCGGCCGCGCCCACTCCCTCGCCCTCGGCGAGCGAGTCGAAGAAGGCAGACGACACCAAGGCTCCGTCGCCCTCCGCCTCCGCCTCCACGCCGGCGACCGGCGACGAGGCCGCCGCAGCGGCCCTCCAGGCCAAGTTCGCGGCGCTGGACTGCAACGACGAGGCGCAGCGCGCCGCCGCCGGTGCGGGCGCCAAGCCCGAGGAGCCGATGGTCGCCTGCGGCCAGCGCGGTACCGCCTGGGGCAAGTGGATCCTCGGCCCGGCCCAGGTCAACGGCCAGGACGTGAAGGACGCCAAGGGGCAGATCGACCCCCAGCGCGGCCAGTGGATCGTCACCATGCAGTTCACCGACAAGGGCGCCGACAAGTTCGCCAAGATCACCGGTGAGCTGGCCACCAAGCAGATGCCGCAGAACCAGTTCGCGATCGTGCTCGACGGGCGGGTCATCTCCGACCCGTCCGTGAGCCAGGCGCTGACCGGTGGCAACGCCGAGATCTCGGGCGGCTTCACCCAGCAGTCCGCGCAGGACCTGGGCAACATGCTCTCGTACGGCGCCCTGCCGCTCTCCTTCAGCGAGGACAGCGTCACCACGGTCACCGCCGCGCTCGGCGGCGAGCAGCTGAAGGCCGGCCTGATCGCCGGCGCCATCGGCCTGCTCCTCGTGGTGATCTACCTGCTGGTGTACTACCGGGGCCTGGCGTTCATCGCCATCGTCAGCCTCCTGGTCTCCGCGATCCTGACCTACACGATCATGTCGCTGCTCGGAAAGGGCATCGGCTTCGCGCTGAACCTGCCGGCCGTCTGCGGTGCGATCGTGGCGATCGGCATCACGGCGGACTCGTTCATCGTGTACTTCGAGCGCATCCGGGACGAGATCCGCGAGGGCCGCACCCTGCGTCCGGCCGTCGAGCGCGCCTGGCCGCGTGCCCGTCGCACGATCCTGGTCTCCGACTTCGTGTCGTTCCTGGCCGCCGCGGTGCTGTTCATCGTCACGGTGGGCAAGGTCCAGGGCTTCGCGTTCACACTGGGTCTTACGACCCTGCTCGACGTGGTCGTGGTGTTCCTCTTCACCAAGCCCGTCATGACACTGGTGGCGCGTACGAAGTTCTTCGCCAGCGGTCACCCGTGGTCCGGGCTGGACCCGAAGCGGCTGGGCGCCAAGCCTCCGCTGCGCCGGTCCCGCCGCACCGGTTCCGCCCCCGCCCCCGTCGACGCAAAGGAGGCGTGAGAGATGTCGAAGCTGGGAGATCTCGGCGCCAAGCTGTACCGCGGTGAGGTCGGCTACGACTTCGTCGGCAAGCGCTTTCTCTGGTACGGCGTGTCCATCCTGATCACCATCACGGCGATCGTCGCCCTGGCCGTCCAGGGCCTCAACATGGGCATCGAGTTCAAGGGTGGTGCCGTCTTCACCACCTCGAAGGCCTCCCTCTCCGTGGCCAAGGCCACGGAGGTCGCGGAGAAGGCCTCGGGCCACGACGCGATCGTCCAGGAGCTCGGCACCGGCGGCCTGCGGATCCAGATCTCCGGTCTGGACACCGCCGCCGCGACCGACGTCAAGAAGGCCCTCGCCGCCGACCTCAAGGTCAGCGAGGCCGACATCAACGCCGACCTGGTCGGCCCCAGCTGGGGCGAGCAGATCGCGAACAAGGCCTGGACCGGTCTCGGCGTCTTCATGGTCCTCGTGGTGATCTACCTGGCCATCGCCTTCGAGTGGCGGATGGCGGTCGCGGCGCTGATCGCGCTGATCCACGACCTCACCATCACCGTCGGCGTGTACGCGCTCGTCGGCTTCGAGGTCACGCCGGGCACGGTCATCGGTCTGCTGACGATCCTCGGCTACTCCCTCTACGACACCGTCGTCGTCTTCGACGGTCTCAAGGAGGGCTCGAAGGACATCACCAAGCAGACCCGCTGGACGTACAGCGAGGTCGCCAACCGCAGCATCAACGGCACCCTGGTCCGCTCGATCAACACCACGGTCGTCGCGCTCCTCCCGGTCGCCGCGCTGCTGTTCATCGGCGGCGGCTTCCTGGGCGCCGGCATGCTGAACGACATCTCGCTGTCGCTGTTCGTCGGCCTCGCGGCCGGTGCGTACTCCTCGATCTTCATCGCGACCCCGCTGGTCGTGGACCTCAAGGAGCGCGAGCCGGCGATGAAGGCGCTCAAGAAGCGGGTGCTCGCCAAGCGGGCGGCCGCGGCTGCCAAGGGCGAGTCCCCGGACGAGGGCTACGAGGCCGAGGACGAGCCGCAGGTCGTGGCGCAGGGTCGGCCGGGGCGGCGGCGTTGACCGCGCCGCTGTCCGAGGACGCCCGGGAGCTGCTCCTCAGCCGGATCAAGGACGTGGCGGACTACCCGAAGCCGGGCGTGATGTTCAAGGACATCACCCCGCTGCTGGCGGACCCCGAGGCGTTCGCCGCCCTGACGGACGCGCTGGTGGAGCTGGCCGGGCGGTACGGCGCGACGAAGATCGTCGGCCTGGAGGCGCGCGGGTTCATCCTCGCGGCCCCGGTCGCCGTCCAGGCCGGCATCGGCTTCGTCCCGGTGCGCAAGGCCGGGAAGCTGCCGGGCGCGACGCTCGCGCAGTCGTACGAGCTGGAGTACGGCACGGCGGAGATCGAGGTCCACGCCGAGGACCTGTCGGCCGGTGACCGGGTCATGGTCATCGACGACGTGCTGGCCACCGGCGGTACCGCCGAGGCCTCGCTCTCGCTGATCCGGCGGGCCGGTGCGGAGGTCGCGGGCGTGGCGGTCCTGATGGAACTCTCGTTCCTCCCGGGACGGGCCAAGCTGGCGCCCACGCTGGGTGAGGCTCCGCTGGACGCGCTGATCGTGGTCTGATCCCTTCGCTTGTCGAGCGGCGGGTATCCGGGACGTCCCGGGTGCCCGCCGCTTTCGTCTGCGGCGCCGCTGCGGGGGCGCCGCCCCCGGACCCCCGCGCCTCAAACGCCGGCGGGGCTGGAAGATTCGGCGCCGCCGGCGTTCGAGGCGCGGGGTCCGCGGCGGAGCCCCGGGGAGGGGCCGGGAGCGGACCGGCACAGGAAGGGGCTCGCGGAACGAGGGGGCCGAACCCTCGCTACCATGGGTTGTCCGGACCGGACACGGGCACCGGATCCTCCCCCAGACTCCGTTCGGGGGGACCCCCGTGAGGAGCGCTCTTGCCAGACGAGGTCCAGCCAATCTCCGCCGCGCAGCCCGACCCGCAGGCCGAGCAGACCACGGCGGCACCCGCCACGCCGCCGCCGGCCCCGCCGGTGCCGCCGGTCAAGCCCGCGCCGGCGAAGTCCGCCGGGTCCTCCAACCGGGTGCGCGCCCGTCTCGCCCGGCTGGGCGTACAGCGCTCGAACCCGTACAACCCGGTTCTGGAGCCGTTGCTCCGCATAGTCCGCAGCAACGACCCGAAGATCGAGACGTCGACGCTGCGCCAGCTGGAGCAGGCCTACCAGGTGGCCGAACGCTGGCACCGCGGCCAGAAGCGCAAGAGCGGCGACCCGTACATCACCCACCCGCTCGCGGTGACCACCATCCTCGCCGAGCTCGGCATGGACCCGGCCACCCTGATGGCCGGTCTGCTGCACGACACCGTCGAGGACACCGAGTACGGCCTCGAAGACCTGCGCCGCGACTTCGGCGACGCCGTGGCCCTGCTCGTCGACGGCGTCACCAAGCTGGACCGGGTGAAGTTCGGCGAGGCGGCCCAGGCGGAGACCGTCCGCAAGATGGTCGTGGCGATGGCCAAGGACCCGCGCGTCCTGGTCATCAAGCTCGCCGACCGGCTGCACAACATGCGCACCATGCGCTACCTCAAGCGGGAGAAGCAGGAGAAGAAGGCCCGCGAGACCCTCGAGATCTACGCCCCGCTGGCGCACCGGCTGGGCATGAACACGATCAAGTGGGAGCTGGAAGACCTCTCCTTCGCGATCCTCTACCCGAAGATGTACGACGAGATCGTGCGCCTGGTCGCCGAGCGCGCGCCCAAGCGCGACGAGTACCTCGCCGTCGTCACCGACGAGGTGCAGGTCGACCTCAGAGCCGCCCGCATCAAGGCCACCGTGACGGGCCGCCCGAAGCACTACTACAGCGTCTACCAGAAGATGATCGTCCGCGGCCGTGACTTCGCGGAGATCTACGACCTGGTGGGCATTCGCGTCCTCGTCGACACCGTTCGGGACTGCTACGCGGCCCTGGGCACCGTGCACGCGCGGTGGAACCCGGTCCCCGGCCGGTTCAAGGACTACATCGCGATGCCCAAGTTCAACATGTACCAGTCGCTCCACACGACGGTCATCGGACCCAGCGGCAAGCCCGTCGAGCTGCAGATCCGCACCTTCGACATGCACCGCCGCGCCGAGTACGGCATCGCCGCGCACTGGAAGTACAAGCAGCAGACCGTCGCCGGCACCTCCAAGGTCCGCACCGACGTCCCGCAGGCCGCCAAGGGCAGTGCCGGCCAGGACACGGTCAACGACATGGCCTGGCTGCGCCAGCTGCTGGACTGGCAGAAGGAGACCGAGGACCCGGGCGAGTTCCTCGACTCGCTGCGCTTCGACCTCTCCCGCAACGAGGTCTTCGTCTTCACGCCCAAGGGCGACGTCATCGCGCTGCCCGCCGGAGCCACCCCCGTGGACTTCGCGTACGCCGTCCACACCGAGGTCGGCCACCGGACGATAGGGGCCAGGGTCAACGGCCGGCTCGTCCCGCTGGAATCCACGCTCGACAACGGCGACCTGGTCGAGGTCTTCACCTCCAAGGCCGAGGGCGCCGGCCCGTCCCGCGACTGGCTCGGCTTCGTCAAGTCCCCGCGGGCCCGCAACAAGATCCGCGCCTGGTTCTCCAAGGAGCGCCGCGACGAGGCCATCGAGCACGGCAAGGACGCCATCGCCCGGGCCATGCGCAAGCAGAACCTGCCGATCCAGCGCATCCTGACCGGCGACTCGCTCGTCACCCTCGCGCACGAGATGCGCTACCCCGACATCTCCTCCCTGTACGCGGCGATCGGCGAGGGCCACGTGGCCGCGCAGGGCGTCGTACAGAAGCTGGTCGCGGCCCTCGGCGGCGAGGAGGCGGCCAACGAGGACATCGAGGAATCGATCCCGCCGGCGCGCGGCCGCAAGCGGCGCACCAACGCGGACCCGGGCGTCGTCGTCAAGGGCGTCGAGGACGTGTGGGTCAAGCTGGCCCGCTGCTGCACCCCGGTACCGGGCGACCCGATCATCGGGTTCGTCACGCGCGGCAGCGGCGTATCGGTTCACCGCGCGGACTGCGTCAACGTCGACTCGCTCTCCCAGCAGCCCGAGCGGATGCTGGAGGTCGAGTGGGCGCCCACCCAGTCCTCGGTCTTCCTGGTCGCCATCCAGGTCGAGGCACTGGACCGGTCCCGGCTGCTGTCGGACGTCACCCGGGTCCTGTCGGACCAGCACGTCAACATCCTCTCGGCGGCCGTCCAGACCTCCCGCGACCGGGTGGCCACCTCCCGGTTCACCTTCGAGATGGGCGACCCCAAGCACCTGGGGCACGTCCTGAAGGCCGTCCGGGGCGTCGAGGGCGTCTACGACGTCTACCGCGTGACCTCGGCCCGCAGGCCGTAGCAGGCGGCCGCACGCGGCCCCGGCACACGGAAGGGCCCCGGTACGGAGATCCGTACCGGGGCCCTTCCGCGTACCCGTGCGGGGAATCAGCCGCCGAACTCCTCCAGGCCCTTCAGCGCCTGGTCCAGCAGGGCCTGGCGGCCCTCCAGCTCGCGCGACAGCTTGTCGGCCTTGGCGTTGTTGCCCGCCGCGCGCGCCGCGTCGATCTGCTCACGCAGCTTGTCCACCGCCGCCTGGAGCTGACCCGTCAGACCGGCCGCACGCGCCCGCGCCTCCGGGTTCGTACGACGCCACTCGCCCTCCTCGGCCTCCTGGATCGCCCGCTCGACCGAGTGCATGCGGCCCTCGACCTTCGGCCGGGCGTCCCGCGGCACGTGGCCGATGCCCTCCCAGCGCTCGTTGAGGGAGCGGAACGCGGCACGGGCCGCCTTCAGGTCCGTTACGGGGACGAGCTTCTCGGCCTCGTCGGCCAGCTCCTCCTTGAGCTTCAGGTTCTCGATCTGCTCGGCGTCGCGCTCCGCGAAGACCTCGCTGCGGGCCGCGAAGAACACGTCCTGCGCACCGCGGAACCGGTTCCACAGGTCGTCCTCGGACTCGCGCTGCGCCCGGCCCGCCGCCTTCCAGTCGGCCATCAGCTCGCGGTAGCGGGCCGCGGTCGGACCCCAGTCGGTCGACTTCGACAGCGACTCGGCCTCGGCGACCAGCTTCTCCTTGACCTTGCGGGCATCCTCGCGCTGCGCGTCCAGCGAGGCGAAGTGCGCCTTGCGGCGCTTGGAGAAGGCGGACCGCGCGTGCGAGAACCGGTGCCACAGCTCGTCGTCCGACTTGCGGTCCAGACGCGGCAGCCCCTTCCAGATGTCCACCAGGGCGCGCAGCCGCTCGCCGGCACTGCGCCACTGGTCGCTCTGGGCCAGCTGCTCGGCCTCGACGACCAGCGCGTCCTTGGCCGCACGGGCCTCGTCCGTCTGCTTGGCCTTCGCTACCTTGCGCTCCTCGCGCCGGGACTCCACGGTCGTGACCAGCTTGTCCAGCCGCACGCGCAGGGCGTCCAGGTCGCCCACGGCATGGTGCTCGTCCAGCTGCGTACGCAGGTGGTCGATCGCCGTCTGGGCGTCCTTGGCGGACAGATCAGTGGTCCGCACCCGCTTTTCGAGGAGGCCGATCTCGACCACCAGGCCCTCGTACTTGCGCTCGAAATAGGCCAGGGCCTCCTCAGGGGTGCCGGCCTGCCACGATCCGACGACCTGCTCGCCATCGGAAGTACGCACGTACACGGTGCCCGTCTCGTCGACTCGGCCCCACGGGTCGCTGCTCACAGCGCCTCCTCCACCTGATGCCTTGCGAGGGGTTCACCCCCTGGGCATCGTCCACAGTTTCCTGGGGCGGGCAGCGCCCGCCCTGCACAACGCCAACATAGGCGACCGCCGGGCCGGCTGTCCGCATCACGCACGACGGAATATCGGCGTACGGGATGCGGGCCGGCCGGGCCCGGGGTCGGCGCACCAGGTCAGTTCTGCGTGACCGTGCCCTTCTCGATCTTCACCTCGGTCTTGGGCGCGCCGTCCTGGCCGCCGTCGACCGTACCGGCCTTCGCGATCTCCTCCAGGACCTTCAGGCCGGCCGCGTCGATCTTGCCGAACGGCGTGTACGACGGCGCCAGCGGGCTGTCCTTGTAGACCAGGAAGAACTGGCTGCCGCCCGAGCCGGGCTGACCCGTGTTGGCCATCGCCACCGTGCCGGCCGGGTAGACGACCTGGCCCTGATCGTTGGCCTTGCCCAGCGAGTCCAGGTTCTCGTCCGGGATGTTGTAGCCCGGGCCGCCGCGGCCGGTGCCCTCGGGGTCGCCGCACTGGAGCACGAAGATCCCGCCGGCCGTCAACCGGTGGCACTTGGTGTTGTCGAAGTAGCCCTTGTCGGCGAGCGACTTGAACGAGTTCACGGTCTGCGGGGTCTTGGCCGCGTCCATCGTGAAGTTGATGTCACCCGCGCTGGTCTTCAGCCCGAAGGTGTACTTCGCCTTCTGGTCGATCGCCATCTCCGGCGAGGGGGACTGCTTGGGCGCGGGCTCGCTCGCCGATGCCGAGGGGTTCGCGGACGGGTCCGCGGCCTGGTCCTTCTTGTCCTTGTCGAAGACACCGCCCACGATCAGGCCGACCAGCGTCGCGATCACCACGGCCACGGCCGCACCGATCACCGCCGCACGCTGGCGACCCTTCTTCCGGGCCTCGGCGCGGCGCTTCTGCTGGCGCTCGTACTTCTCCCTGGCGAGCTGTCGCCGCCGCTGATCGCTCGTGACCACCGGGTCGTCTCCTTGTACGTGTCTGATACTGCTGTCCGGGCTGGGCTAGGCCGTACCGTATATGGGTTCGCTGTGTAATGAGCGGCGCCGGTAGGCTCTGAGCAGCAGGATTCCTGTCTACAACCTCCCGCTGGACGATGATTGAGGACGAACGTGCTGATTGCCGGGTTCCCCGCAGGCGCTTGGGGCACCAACTGCTACGTGGTCGCCCCCGCCGCCGGTGAGGAGTGCGTCATCATCGACCCGGGCCACCAGGCCGCCCAGGGCGTCGAGGAGACGCTGAAGAAGCATCGGCTCAAGCCCGTCGCGGTCGTGCTGACCCATGGCCACATCGATCATGTGGCCTCGGTGGTCCCGGTGTGCGGAGCACACGACGTACCGGCCTGGATCCACCCCGAGGACCGCTACATGATGAGCGACCCGGAGAAGGCCCTCGGCCGCTCCATCGGGATGCCGCTCATGGGCGAGCTGACCGTGGGGGAGCCGGACGACGTCCGCGAACTGGCCGACGGCGCCACCCTGAAATTGGCCGGAATGGACTTCTCCGTGGCGCACGCGCCGGGCCATACCAAGGGGTCGGTGACCTTCCGGATGCCCGAGCTGGCCGACGTCCCGCCGGTCTTCTTCTCGGGCGACCTGCTCTTCGCCGGCTCCATCGGACGCACCGACCTGCCCGGCGGCTCCCACGCCGAGATCCTCGAATCGCTGGGCCGCGTGTGCCTGCCGCTCGACGACTCGACCGTGGTGCTGTCCGGCCACGGTCCCCAGACCACCATCGGCCGCGAGCGCGCGACCAACCCGTACCTTCGGGAAGTCGCCGCCGGGCTCGGAGACGGCACCGCCGCTCCACGACGAGGAATGTGACGAAAGCTTCGTGGCTACTTTCCAGGCCCCCAAGGGCACGTACGACCTGATCCCGCCGGTGTCCGTGAAGTACCTGGCGGTGCGCGAGGCCCTCGCGGCGCCCCTGCGCAACTCCGGCTACGGCTACATCGAGACCCCCGGCTTCGAGGACGTGGGCCTCTTCGCCCGCGGCGTCGGCGAGTCCACCGACATCGTCTCCAAGGAGATGTACGCCTTCGAGACCAAGGGCGGTGACCAGCTCGCCCTGCGCCCCGAGGGCACGGCCTCCGTGCTGCGCGCGGCCCTGGAGGCCAGCCTGCACAAGAAGGGCAACCTGCCGGTCAAGCTCTGGTACTCGGGCTCCTACTACCGCTACGAGAAGCCGCAGGCGGGCCGCTACCGCCACTTCTCGCAGGTCGGCGCCGAGGCGATCGGCGCCGAGGACCCGGCCCTGGACGCCGAGCTGATCATCCTGGCCGACCAGGCGTACCGCTCGCTGGGCCTGCGCAACTTCCGGATCCTGCTGAACTCGCTGGGCGACAAGGAGTGCCGTCCGGTGTACCGGGAGGCGCTGCAGTCCTTCCTGGCCGGCCTCGACCTCGACGCGGAGACCGTGCGCCGGGCCGAGATCAACCCGCTGCGCGTCCTCGACGACAAGCGGGCCGAGGTGCAGAAGCAGCTCGTCGGCGCCCCGGTGCTGCGGGACTACCTCTGCGACGCGTGCAAGGCGTACCACGAGCAGGTCCGGGTCCTGGTGACGGCGGCCGGCGTCGCCTTCGAGGACGACGAGAAGCTGGTGCGCGGGCTGGACTACTACACCCGCACCACCTTCGAGTTCGTCCACGACGGCCTGGGTTCGCAGTCCGCGGTCGGCGGCGGCGGCCGCTACGACGGCCTGTCCGAGATGATCGGCGGACCGGCCCTCCCGTCGGTGGGCTGGGCCCTCGGCGTGGACCGCACGGTCCTGGCCCTGGAGGCCGAGGGCGTCGAACTCGACGTCCCGGCGTCGACCTCGGTGTTCGCAGTGGCGCTGGGCGAGGCCAAGGCGACCGTGTTCGGCCTCGTGACGCAGCTGCGCAAGGCGGGCGTCGCGGCCGACATGTCCTACGGCGGCAAGGGCCTCAAGGGCGCCATGAAGGACGCGAACCGCAGCGGTGCCCGCTTCGCGGTCGTCGTGGGCGAGCGGGACCTCGCCGAGGGCGTCGTCCAGCTGAAGGACATGGAGTCCGGCGAGCAGACGGCCGTGCCCGTCGACGAGCTGGTCGACACGGTCCGGACCCGCCTCGCCTGACGGCGGCGGCACGGGAGCACGTACGGGACGGGGCCGGGGATCTTTCCCCGGCCCCGTCCGTTCACAGGCTCGTACGGCACAATGGCCCGTGCTTGATCACCTGGCAGATGTGGAGCGGGCGGTATGACGACACGAAGCGCGGACGCGGACACCGCCCGGGGCAGGACCGTCGGGGGGAGCCGGGCCCTGGCCCTGCTGCTGGTGATCACCGGAGCCGCGGGCCTGTTCGCCGCCTGGGTGATCACGATCGACAAGTTCAAGCTGCTGGAGGACCCGACCTTCAAGCCCGCCTGCAGCCTCAACCCGATCGTCTCCTGCGGCAACATCATGACGAGCGACCAGGCGTCGGCCTTCGGCTTCCCGAACCCGATGCTCGGACTCGTCGCCTACGGGATCGTGATCTGCGTCGGCATGAGCATGCTGGCCGGTGCCTCGTTCCGCCGCTGGTACTGGCTGACCTTCAACGCAGGCACCCTCTTCGGCGTCGTCTTCTGCGCCTGGCTCATGTACCAGTCGCTCTACAACATCAACTCGCTCTGCCTGTGGTGCTGCCTGGCCTGGGTCGCCACGATCTTCATGTTCTGGTACGTCACCGCCCACAACGTCCGCGAGGGGCTGCTGCCCGCCCCGGGCTGGCTCAAGTCCTTCCTCGACGAGTTCACCTGGGTCCTGCCCGTCCTGCACGTCGGGATCATCGGGATGCTGATCCTGACCCGCTGGTGGGACTTCTGGACCTCCTGAGCCCCTGGACCGACTGAGGGCGGGCGGCCCTGTCGGTGGGCTCGCATAGGCTTCCCGTGTGGAACCAGACCTGTTCACCGCCGCTGCCGAAGACCGCCGGGAGAAGGACCCCGCGAGCTCCCCGCTCGCCGTCCGGATGCGCCCGCGCACCCTGGACGAGGTCGTCGGCCAGCAGCACCTGCTGAAGCCCGGATCACCGCTGCGGCGGCTGGTCGGGGAAGGGGCCGGCGGCCCGGCCGGTGCCTCGTCGGTGATCCTCTGGGGCCCGCCCGGCATCGGGAAGACGACGCTGGCGTACGTGGTCAGCCAGGCCACGCAGAAGCGGTTCGTGGAACTCTCCGCCATCACGGCGGGCGTCAAAGAGGTACGGGCCGTCATCGAGGGCGCCAAGCGCGCGGCCGGCGGCTACGGCAAGGAGACCGTCCTCTTCCTCGACGAGATCCACCGGTTCAGCAAGGCGCAGCAGGACTCGCTGCTCCCCGCCGTCGAGAACCGCTGGGTGACGCTGATCGCGGCCACCACCGAGAACCCGTACTTCTCGATCATCTCCCCGCTGCTGTCGCGCTCGCTGCTGTTGACGCTCGAACCGCTGACGGACGAGGACCTGAGCGCCCTGATGCGGCGCGCGCTCACCGAGGAGCGGGGCCTGGGCGGTTCCGTCACCCTCCCGGTGGACGCGGAGGCGCACCTGCTGCGGATCGCGGGCGGCGACGCCCGGCGGGCGCTGACGGCGCTGGAGGCGGGCGCCGGGTCGGCCATCGCCAAAGGCGAGGACGAGATCACGCTCCAGACGCTGGAAGAGGCGGTCGACCGGGCGGCGGTCCGGTACGACAAGGACGGCGACCAGCACTACGACGTGGCCAGCGCGCTGATCAAGTCGATCCGCGGCTCGGACGTCGACGCCGCGCTGCACTACCTGGCCCGGATGATCGAGGCCGGGGAGGACCCCCGGTTCATCGCCCGCCGTCTGATGATCTCCGCGAGCGAGGACATCGGCCTGGCGGACCCGACGGCCCTGCCGATCGCGGTGGCCGCGGCCCAGGCGGTGGCGATGATCGGCTTCCCGGAGGCGGCCCTGACCCTCTCGCACGCCACGATCGCGCTGGCGCTGGCCCCCAAGTCGAACACCGCCACGACCGCGATCGGCGCGGCGCTGGCCGACGTACGGGCGGGCCTCGCGGGACCGGTCCCGACGCACCTGAGGGACGGGCACTACAAGGGCGCGGCGAAGCTGGGGCACGCGCAGGGGTACGTGTACCCGCACGACGTGCCGGGCGCGATCGCGGCGCAGCAGTACGCGCCGGACGAGATCCAGGGCAAGCGGTACTACGAGCCGACGCGGTACGGCGCGGAGGCCCGCTACGCGGACGTGGTCGAGAAGGTCCGCGAGCGGCTCCGGGGCGCCGGGTCCTGACCTGCGGCGCGGCCCGGAGGCGCCGCCCCCGGACCCCCGCGCCCCGAACGCCGGTGGGGCTGGACAGCCGTGTCGGCCGGCCGGCCGAGCGGGGGCCTAGGCTCCCCGCATGGGACGCCGTGCACCGCTCGTCGTCGCCGCGGTGGCTCTGCTGCTCAGCGGCTGTCATCACGGCGGCGTCGAGACGGCGCGGGCCAGCGCGGCGGCGCTGGTCGCCCGGGTGCCGCTCAGCGGGGCCGGGTTCCCGCCGGACGCGCGCACCGCGCGGGCGCAGCTGGCCCGGCTGAAGGTCGAGCGGGGCAGGAACTGGGAGACGTACGAGCGCGAGAACTTCGGCCGGTACTGGTCCGACGAGACCGACGCCGTCGGCGGGCGCAACGGCTGTGACACCCGCGACGACGTCCTGCGCCGGGACCTCCGGGAGCTCCGCGAGGGGGACCGGAACCCCTGCGTCGTGCTCTCCGGCGTGCTGCACGACCCGTACACCGGCAAGGTGCTGCCCTACGCCTACCGGCGGGCCTCGCAGATCCAGACCGACCACGTGGTCGCGCTCGGCGCCGCCTGGCGGGCCGGCGCGTACGCGTGGACCCCGCAGCGCCGGCTGGAGTACGCCAACGATCTCGACGTACTGCTCGCCGTGGACAAACGGACCAACCAGGACAAGGGCAGCAAGACGGCCGACGAGTGGCGGCCGCCCCGGCGTGCGTACTGGTGCGAGTACGCGCGCCGCTACGCCGGCATCAAGGACGAGTACGGCCTGTCCGTGACGGCGCCCGAGAGGCTCGCCCTCCAGGACCTGCTGGCCACCTGCCCTCAGTAGGAAGCGGCCGAGAACAGGGAGTGCATCGCCCGGCGCAGGCCGCAGATGTCCGCGACCGGCTCCGGGAAGTCGAAGCGGGCGTCGAAGGAGCCGGCCGGGACGCCCATGAAGCGGACGCGCAGGCCCAGGCGGTCCAGGGAGAGCGGGACGGCGGTCATTCCGCGGGCCTCGCGGGCGCCGAGCAGGCCGCCCAGCTCGCCGAGCCGGTCGCCGTGGGCGGAGTACAGGTGCTGCAGCAGCTCGGACTCGTGCGCGACCATCGGGTCCGGCTCCGCGGCGGCCAGGTCGTCCGGGTCGACGTGCTCGGCGCCCCACAGGTCGTCCACCGAGATCTCGCCGACCTCCAGGCGCAGCATCATCCAGGCCGGGCGACCGGCGTGGGGGGCGTCGAGGGACTCCCGCATGCCCAGCAGCTCGCCCACCGGCTGCCGCTCCGCGAGCAGCGCCGCGCAGGCCGCGCGGTCGTCCCCGCGCACCGGCGTCAGCCACCCGGCCAGCCAGGCGCGGCCTCGGATACGATGTGGGACGGACACCGGCGCCACATCCGTGATCTCGATCACGGCGGTGAGGTCGTCGTCCTGGGCGTGAGCGGCTGCCCTGGCAGCCGTGGATTCCCCGGAAACAAGGAGAATCACGTCCCCGTCCGGGGTGACGGTCCGTGCGACCGGCAGCCCTGTCCCGAACTCCTCGGCCTCGTGACTGTCACGAGCACCGATCAGCGTGAGGGATACTGAGGCGTTGGACTCTACGAGGGTTCGTACGCGTTCGGCTCCGGTGAGCTGCCGAACGCCTTCCCTGGGACGCGGCTGACCTTGCTTATCGTCGGCGCAAGCGGATTCTGTTTCGTCTGAATCCGAACTGCGTTGCGCACTGGGCAGGGGGATCCCATGTGGTCGAGACATTACGTCCTCCTCGCTAAGGTAAGCCTCACCTAACTTACATGGAGGTAGGTTCCCCGTGAACCAGAAGCGACCCAAGGTCAAGAAGTCGCGTGCCCTCGGCATTGCGCTGACCCCGAAGGCCGTCAAGTACTTCGAGGCCCGCCCCTACCCGCCGGGCGAGCACGGCCGTGGCCGCAAGCAGAACTCGGACTACAAGGTTCGTCTGCTGGAGAAGCAGCGTCTGCGCGCTCAGTACGACATCTCTGAGCGTCAGATGGCCCGCGCGTACGACCGCGCCAAGAAGGCCGAAGGCAAGACGGGCGAGGCGCTGGTCGTCGAGCTCGAGCGTCGCCTCGACGCCCTGGTCCTGCGTTCGGGCATCGCCCGCACCATCTACCAGGCTCGCCAGATGGTCGTTCACGGCCACATCGAGGTCAACGGCGACAAGGTCGACAAGCCGTCGTTCCGCGTCCGTCCGGACGACGTCATCACCGTGCGCGAGCGCAGCCGCGAGAAGGTTCCGTTCCAGGTTGCCCGTGAGGGTGGCTACGCAGGCGAGGGCGAGACCCCGCGCTACCTGCAGGTCAACCTGAAGGCCCTGGCCTTCCGCCTGGACCGCGACCCGAACCGCAAGGAAATCCCGGTCATCTGCGACGAGCAGCTCGTCGTCGAGTACTACGCCCGCTGATGCAGGCCTAGTCTCACCGACTGGTCAGCCCGCCGTCCCCTCCATGGGGCGGCGGGTTTTCCGTTTCCGGGTCCGGCGTCACGGGTGCGGCCGCTCCGCCGCCGCACCCGTCGACACCCGGGAGCCGCGCGGCCGCCCCGCCTGCCGCGGCACCCCGCCGGCGCCGTGCTCCTCCGGATCGCGCAGCGCCCGCCCGACCAGCGCCTCACGGCTCAGCTCCCGGCCCTCGGCCTCGTACGCCGCGTAGCGCTCGGCGCCCAGCAGCTCGCCCGCCCGCTCCCGGCACATCAGCCGCGGGGCGTTGAAGTACCCCGACCCGAACAGCTGCAGCCCCACCCCGCCCCACATCGGTTCCGCCGCGCCCTGGAGCACCGCGGCCTCGGCCGCGTGCCCCTCCGCGACCGTGACCAGTGCGAGCAGCTCCAGCGCGAGCACCAGCCCGACCAGATCGTGGAAGACGTGGTTGATCGCCACGCACTCGGTCAGCAGCCGCCGCGCCTCCTGGGTGCGCCCCGCGTCGAGGGCCGCGTACGCGAGCACGTACAGGGCGTACGCCTTCGTCCAGCGCTCCCCGCGCTCCTCGCAGATCTCCCGGACCTCCCCGCACAGCGCGAGCGCGCCCGGCAGGTCACCGAGGAAGGCCAGCGCCATCCCCAGCTCCACCTGGCACATCAGCACGTTGCTGTTCAGCTCGCCGGCCGCCCGGTACTGCTCCAGCGCCGCGCCCAGCAGCTCCCGGGCCCGCGCCATCTCGTCCGAAACCAGCGCCAGGCAGCCCATCCGGTGCACCGCGTAGGCCGCTGCGACCGGGTTCCCGCTCTGCGCCGCCCCGTCCCGGCACTCGTACAGGGCGCTCATCGAGGCCGCCGCGTCCCCCTGCAGGGCCGCGACATAGCCCAGTACCCACAGGGCCTTCAGTCGCGAGGTCTCGTACTCCACCGCCTGGTCCGCCGGCTCCAGGGTCCGGTCCAGCCAGTGCCGCCCCTCGGTCAGGCGCCCGCAGCCGGCCCAGTAGAACCACAGGGTCCCCGCCAGGTACTGGCCCAGGTGCGCCTCGTCCGGCTCGTCCAGGCAGCACTCCAGGGCCAGCCGGATGTTCGGCAGCTCCGCCTCCACCAGCGCGGCCACCTCCTGCTGGCGCGGGCTGAACCAGTCCAGCTCGCACCACGTCGCCAGCCCCACGTACCAGTCCCGGTGGCGCCGCCGCAGGCGTCCGGCGTCGCCCAGCGACTCCAGCCACCCCGCCCCGTACATCCGTACGGTCTCCAGCATCCGCAAACGCACCCCGGCGGGCGTCTCCTCCCGGACCAGCAGGGACTGGGCGAGGAGCTCCCCGACCAGGTCCAGCACGGCCTCCACCGGCAGATCCGGACCCGCGCACACGTATTCCACGGCGTCCAGGTCGAACTGCCCCGCGAACACCGACAGGCGCGCCCACAGCAGCCGCTCCGCGGGCGTGCACAGCTCGTGGCTCCAGCCGATCGTCGTCCGCAGCGCCCGGTGCCGGGCGAGCCCGCCGCGCGCACCGCCCGTCAACAGCGCGAAGCGGTCCTCCAGCCGGGCCAGCACCTGCGCGGGGGACAGCGTCCGCAGCCGGCCCGCAGCCAGCTCCAGCGCCAGCGGGATCCCGTCGAGGCGGGCGCACAGCTCGACCAGCGCGGCCCGGTTCTCCGCGGTCACCGCGAAGGCCGGGTCGGCCGCGGACGCCCGCGCCGTCAGCAGGGCCAGCGCCTCCTCGGCGGCCGGCGGGGCCAGGGGGAAGACCGACTCCCCGTCCAGGTCCAGCGGGCGCCGGCCGGCCGCGAGGACGCGCAGGCCGGGACAGCGCCGCAGCAGCTCCCGTACCAGGTCGGCGCACTCCTCGACCAGCTGCTCGAAGCCGTCCAGCACCAGCAGCAGCCGGCGCCCGACCAGGTGCTCGGCCAGGACCGTCCGCAGTGGCCGGGTGGTGTGGTCGGTCAGCTCCAGGGCCTCGGCGAGGGCCAGCTCCAGCAGTGCGGGATCCCGTACGGTGGCCAGCTCGGCCAGCCAGGCGCCGTCGCAGTAGCGTTCCTGCGATCCCTCGGCGGCGGCCCGGGCCGCCGCGAGCACGAGCCGGGACTTGCCCACCCCGCCCACGCCGGTCACCGTCACGAGCCGCGAGCACTCCAGGAGCCGCCCCACCTCGGCGAGTTCGCCACCCCGCCCGATGAACCGGCCGAGCTCCGAGGGAAGATTGCCCCCGGCAGTGCTTCGAAGGGGTGTCTGTCCCATGGGACACGGAGGGTACTGGTCCGGATGCGCTGCGTTCAAGGCGGATCCGGTCCTCACGGATTTCCGGTACGGCCGAGGATCTCCGGCGCGATAGGGTCGGAGGGCGAATAGTCCTGCGGTTCAGGTACAGACAGAGAGCGGTGTGACGTGTCCGGTGTAGAGGTGGCCGGGATCATCGTGGCCGTCTTCTGGGCCATCCTGATCTCCTTCCTCGCCGTGGCCCTGGTGAGGCTGGCCCAGGTGCTCAGGGCGACCACCAAGCTGGTCGCCGACGTGACCGACCAGGCCGTCCCGCTGCTCGCCGACGCCTCCACCACCGTCCGTTCCGCGCGCACCCAGCTCGACCGGGTCGACGCCATCGCGAGCGACGTGCAGGAGGTCACCTCCAACGCCTCGGCGCTGTCCTCCACCGTGGCCACCGCCTTCGGCGGGCCGCTGGTGAAGGTCGCGGCCTTCGGCTACGGCGTCCGCAAGGCGCTGGGCAAGGGCGATGCCGCGACGTCGGGCGGCACGCCGCCGAAGACATCCCGACGAACCGTGATCGTTGGACGTACGGTGCCGGCCGCCCGGCGCCGGAAGCAGAAGGGCTGAGACCGCCGATGTTCCGCCGAGCCTTCTGGTTCACCGCAGGCGCAGCCGCCGGCGTGTGGGCCACCACCAAGGTCAACCGCCAGCTGAAGAAGCTGACGCCGGAGAGTCTCGCCGCCCAGGCGGCCGACAAGGCCGTGGAGGCGGGACACCGCCTCAAGGACTTCGCCCTCGACGTCAAAGCGGGAATGACGCAGCGCGAGGACGAGCTGAACGACGCGCTGGGGCTCCACCAGGATCCCGACCGGCTCGACAACGTCACGGCCCTCCCCGGGCCGCGGCGGCTGCGGGCCATCGAGAACAGCAAGACCACCCACCGACCTAAGTTGTCGTACGACCGGAATGAGGACCACTGATGGAGTCGGCTGAGATTCGCCGCCGCTGGCTGAGCTTCTTCGAGGAGCGCGGTCACGCCGTTGTCCCTTCGGCGTCGCTCATCGCGGACGACCCGACTCTGCTGCTGGTGCCCGCGGGCATGGTGCCGTTCAAGCCCTACTTCCTGGGTGAGACCAAGCCGCCGGCCCCGACGCTCACCAGCGTCCAGAAGTGCGTCCGTACGCCGGACATCGAAGAGGTCGGCAAGACCACCCGGCACGGCACGTTCTTCCAGATGTGCGGCAACTTCTCCTTCGGGGACTACTTCAAGGAAGGCGCCATCAAGTACGCCTGGGAGCTGCTCACCAGCTCCGTGGCGGACGGCGGCTACGGCCTGGAGCCGGAGAAGCTCTGGATCACGGTCTACCTCGACGACGACGAGGCCGAGCAGATCTGGCGCGAGAAGATCGGCGTCCCCGCCGAGCGCATCCAACGCCTGGGCAAGAAGGACAACTTCTGGTCCATGGGCGTCCCGGGTCCCTGCGGCCCGTGCTCCGAGATCAACTACGACCGCGGCCCCGAGTTCGGCGTCGAGGGCGGCCCGGCCGTCAACGACGAGCGCTACGTGGAGATCTGGAACCTGGTCTTCATGCAGTACGAGCGCGGCGCCGGCGACGGGAAGGAAGACTTCCCGATCCTCGGTGACCTGCCGTCGAAGAACATCGACACGGGCCTCGGCCTCGAACGCCTCGCGATGATCCTGCAGGGCGTGCAGAACATGTACGAGACCGACACCCTGCGCGTGGTCATGGACAAGGCCACCGAGCTGACCGGCGTGCGCTACGGCGCCGCCCAGGGCACGGACGTCTCGCTGCGCGTGGTCGCCGACCACATCCGCACCTCGACGATGCTCATCGGCGACGGCGTCACCCCCGGCAACGAGGGCCGCGGCTACGTGCTGCGCCGCATCATGCGCCGCGCCATCCGCAACATGCGCCTGATGGGCGCCACCGGTCCCGTCGTCCAGGACCTGGTCGACGTCGTGATCAACACGATGGGCCAGCAGTACCCGGAGCTCGTCACCGACCGCAAGCGCATCGAGACCGTCGCGCTCGCCGAAGAGGCCGCCTTCCTCAAGGCCATCAAGGGCGGCACCAACATCCTCGACACCGCCGTGACCGAGACCAAGGCCACCGGCGGCACGGTCCTCTCCGGCGACAAGGCCTTCCTGCTCCACGACACCTGGGGCTTCCCGATCGACCTCACCCTCGAGATGGCCGCCGAGCAGGGCCTGACCGTGGACGAGCCCGGCTTCCGCCGCCTGATGCAGGAGCAGCGCGACCGGGCCAAGGCCGACGCCAAGGCCAAGAAGACCGGCCACGCGGACATGTCCGCCTACCGGGAGATCGCCGACGGCTCCGGCGCCACCGAGTTCACCGGCTACGCCACCACCCAGGGCGAGTCGACCATCGTCGGCCTGCTGGTCAACGGCGTCTCCGCGCCCGCCGCCTCCGAGGGCGACGAGGTCGAGGTCGTCCTCGACCGCACCCCCTTCTACGCCGAGGGCGGCGGCCAGCTCGCCGACCAGGGCCGCATCAAGCTCGACACCGGCGCCGTCATCGAGATCCGCGACGTCCAGCAGCCGGTCCCGGGCGTCTCCGTGCACAAGGGCTCCGTCCAGGTCGGCGAGGTGACGGTGGGCGCCTCCGCGTACGCCGCCATCGACATCAAGCGCCGCCGCGCCATCGCCCGCGCCCACTCGGCCACGCACCTGACCCACCAGGCGCTGCGCGACGCCCTCGGCCCGACCGCCGCCCAGGCCGGTTCGGAGAACAGCCCCGGCCGCTTCCGCTTCGACTTCGGCTCCCCGAACGCCGTTCCCGGCTCGGTCCTCACCGACGTCGAGCAGAAGATCAACGACGTGCTCTCGCGCGAGCTCGAAGTGACCGCCGAGATCATGAGCATCGACGAGGCGAAGAAGCAGGGCGCCATCGCCGAGTTCGGCGAGAAGTACGGCGAGCGGGTCCGCGTCGTGACCATCGGCGACTTCTCCAAGGAGCTGTGCGGCGGCACGCACGTCGGCAACACCGCCCAGCTGGGTCTGGTGAAGTTGCTCGGCGAGTCCTCCATCGGCTCCGGCGTGCGCCGCGTCGAGGCCCTCGTCGGCGTGGACGCGTACAACTTCCTCGCCAAGGAGCACACGGTCGTCGCCCAGCTCCAGGAGCTGGTCAAGGGCCGTCCGGAGGAGCTGCCGGAGAAGATCGCCTCCATGCTCGGCAAGCTGAAGGACGCCGAGAAGGAGATCGAGAAGTTCCGCGCGGAGAAGGTCCTCCAGGCCGCCGCCGGGCTCGCCCAGAACGCTCAGGACATCAAGGGCGTCGCCCTCGTCGTCGGCCAGGTGGCGGACGGCATCGGCGCCGACGACCTGCGCAAGCTGGTCCTCGACGTCCGGGGCCGCATTCCGGGTGACCGCCCGGCCGTCGTGGCCCTGTTCACCGTGGCGAACGACCGCCCGCTGACCGTCATCGCCACCAACGAGGCCGCCCGCGAGCGCGGCCTCAAGGCGGGCGACCTGGTCCGTACGGCCGCCAAGACCCTCGGTGGCGGCGGTGGCGGCAAGCCGGACGTCGCGCAGGGCGGCGGCCAGAACCCGGCCGCCGTGCCGGAGGCCATCAGCGCCGTCGAGCGCCTCGTCGTAGAGACGGTCTGACGATGACCCTGCGCCGCGGCCGCCGGCTCGCCATCGATGTCGGTGACGCCCGTATCGGGGTCGCCTCGTGCGACCCCGACGGGGTGTTGGCCACACCGGTGGAAACCGTTCCGGGCCGGGACATCCCCTTCGCCCACCGGCGGCTGCGGCAGCTCGTCGAGGAGTACGAGCCCCTCGAAGTCGTGGTCGGCCTTCCCCGTTCGCTCAGCGGGCGGGAGGGTCCGGCCGCGGTCAAGGTGCGCGCCTTCGCGAACGAACTCGCCAAGGGCATCAAGCCGGTGACGGTCCGTCTGGTGGACGAGCGGATGACCACGGTCACCGCCGCCCAGGGTCTGCGGGCCTCCGGGAAGAACGCCAAGAAGGGCCGGTCGGTCATCGATCAGGCAGCCGCTGTGGTGATCCTTCAGAACGCTCTTGAGACCGAACGGGTATCGGGTAATCCTCCCGGCGAGTGCGTCGAAGTGGTTGTCTGATCGCGATACGGTAACGTTCCGCGCGATGAGACGGCATTCGAACAGCCGTCGCCCACCGTCAAAGAGGCGGAACCGGGTGCCATGGACGACGGAGTCCGTGGCCTCCGTCTCGCGGCTCTAGGGGACCGATGACTGAGTATGGCCGGGGCCGTGGCCCCGAACCCTGGCACCCCGAGGACCCCCTTTACGGGGACCAGGGGTGGACCGGGCACCAGACCCAGCAGGGTCAGGTGCCTCACGGCGGTGCCCCGCAGCAGCAGGAGTACCCACAGGAGCCGCAGTACCAGCAGCAGCAGTACCCCCAGCATCCGCAGTACCAGCAGTACCCGGAGTACCAGCAGCAGCAGTACCAGCAGCAGTACCCGCAGGGGCAGTACCCGCAGCAGGCACAGCAGGCACAACAACAGCAGCCGCAGCAGTACCTTCAGGGCCAGTACCCGCAGCAGCGTTACGTCGGGCAGCAGCAGGCACAGCAGCCGCAGCAGCCGGCCTACGACAGCCAGGGCTGGGACACCGGCCAGGGCCAGTACGCGGCGGCCGTGCAGAGCGGCCCGTACGCGGGCGTGGACCCCTACACCCAGCAGCCCGCAGCGGGCTACCCGGGTGAGGCCCCCGACCTCTACAGCACGGAGGACGCCTACGCGCCGCCGCAGCCCCCGGGCCGGCGGCACCCGGAGCCGGAACCCGTCGAGGAGCCGGAGCCCGCGGAGGAGCCGGAGAAGGACCTGCTCACCGCCGGTGGAGGCCGTGACGGCGACGACGGCGACGGAGACGACGACGGCGGCGACGGCCGCCGGGGCGGCCGCTCCAAGGGCGGCAAGCCCAAGAAGCGCAGCGGCACGGCCTGCCTGGTCGCCGCGGTCGTCATCCTCGGCGTGGTCGGCGGTGGCGGCTACTACGGCTACGACTACCTCAAGGCCAGGTTCAGCTCGGCCGAGGACTTCGCGGGCGAGGGCAGCGGCGAGATCGTCGAGGTCGAGATCCCCAAGGGCTCGGGCCTCATGCAGATGGGCCTGATCCTCAAGAAGGCGGGCGTCGTCGCCAGCGGGCAGGCGTTCGTCGACGCCGCGTCCAAGCTCCCTCCGGGCAAGGCCATCCAGGCCGGTGTCTACCCGCTCCGGAAGAAGATGTCGGCCTCGTCCGCGGTCGAGGTGATGAGCGACCCCTCGAAGCTGAACGTGATCACGGTCACCGAAGGCATGCGCAACAGTGCGGTGTACGCGGCGATCGACAAGAAGCTGGGCCAGCAGGAGGGCACCACCGCCGAGATCGCCAAGCGCGAGGTCAAGAACCTCGGCCTGCCGGCCTGGGCGAACAACAACCCGAAGCTGATCGACCCGCTCGAAGGCTTCCTGTACCCGGCGCGCTACGACCTCAGCAAGGACAGCACCCCCGACTCCCTGCTCAAGCAGATGGTCAAGAACGCGACCGACAAGTACACGGAGCTGGGCCTCGAGGGCAAGGCCAAGGAGCTGGGCCTGGAGAATCCGCTCCAGGTGGTCACGGTCGCCAGCCTCGTCAACGCCGAGGGCAAGAACCACGACGACTTCAGGAAGATGGCCGAGGTGGTCTACAACCGCCTCAAGAAGACCAACGACGTCACGAACCAGAAGCTCCAGTTCGACTCGACGTACAACTACGTCAAGAACCAGAGCGAGATCAACTTCAACCTGAAGGAAGCCCAGGCCTTCGACCACCCCTACAACACGCACTTCGTCAGGGGACTGCCCACCGGTCCGATCAACAACCCGGGCCTGGACGCGCTGACCGCTACGCTCAACCCGGACCACGGTGGCTGGATGTTCTTCGTGTCGGTCGACGGCAAGACCACGACCTTCACCAAGACCTACGAAGAGCACACCAAGCTGGCCAACGAGTTCCAGGAACGGCAGAAGCAGAAGAACGGCGGATAGCAGGACATGTCACGCATAAGGGCCGCGGTGTTGGGTTCGCCCATCGAGCACTCGCTCTCACCGGTGCTGCACCGCGCCGCTTATCAGGAGCTCGGCCTCGACGACTGGTCGTACGACCGCTTCGAGATCGACGAGGCCGCGCTCCCGGAGTTCGTGGCAGGACTCGGCCCCGAGTGGGCCGGGCTGTCCCTGACCATGCCGCTCAAGCGGGCGATCATGCCGCTGCTGGACGGCATCAGTGACACGGCCGCCTCCGTCGAGGCGGTCAACACGGTCGTCCTCACCGAGGACGGCCGGCGCCTCGGCGACAACACCGACATTCCCGGCATCGTCGCCGCGCTCCACGAGCGCGGCGTCGAAAAGGTGTCCTCCGCAGCCATCCTCGGCGCCGGCGCCACGGCCTCCTCGGCGCTCGCCGCGCTCTCGCGGATCTGCTCCGGCGAGGTCACGGCGTACGTCCGCTCGGCGGCCCGGGCGGACGAGATGCGGCAGTGGGGCGAGCGGCTCGGCGTGCCCGTACGCACGGCCGACTGGTCCGGGGCGGCCGAGGCGCTGTCCGCGCCCCTGGTGATCGCCACCACTCCGGCCGGTACGACCGACGCCCTGGCGGCGTCCGTACCCGAAGGGGCGGGCACCCTCTTCGACGTCCTCTACGACCCCTGGCCGACCGCGCTGGCCGCGGCCTGGTCGCGGCAGGGCGGCCAGGTCGTCGGCGGACTCGACCTCCTCGTCCACCAGGCCGTGCTCCAGGTCGAGCGGATGACGGGCCGGACCCCGGGTCCGCTCGCCGCCATGAGGGCCGCCGGAGAGCGGGCGCTCGCCGCCCGTTAGGATTTCCGCCTGCGCATTCACAGGGGGCGGCATGGACGGGAACAGCACGGACCTAGTACTCGCGTCGAAGTGGGACCTCCCCTTCGTCATCTTCAGCATGGTCAGGGTGGCGTTCGGCACCCTGCCCTTGTGGGCCAAGGCGCTCATCCTCGGACTCTTCGGTTCCGTCGTCCTCTGGTACGGGATCACCTGGCAGCGCGAGCGCGGCCGGCGGGCCCGCTGACGCCTCGGGCGTCCGATAGCTGGACCGGGGCCCGATAAACCCCTCCGGACGTGGGAGGATCGGGTGAGGCGGGTCCGGGCCGCGCACCCGATCGCGCCGTCGCTGTACCAGGCGCGAGCATGAGGAGCATCGTTGAGCAGGTTGCGTTGGCTGACCGCAGGAGAGTCGCACGGACCGGCACTGGTCGCGACGCTGGAGGGCCTTCCCGCCGGCGTCCCGGTCACCACCGAGCTGGTGGCCGATCACCTGGCCCGGCGCCGACTCGGCTATGGCCGCGGTGCCCGGATGAAGTTCGAGCAGGACGAGATCACCTTCCTCGGCGGCGTCCGCCACGGCCTGTCCCAGGGCTCCCCGATCGCGGTCATGATCGGCAACACCGAGTGGCCCAAGTGGGAGACCGTCATGTCGGCCGACCCGGTCGACCCCTCGCTGCTCAAGGACACCGGCCGCAACGCGCCGCTGACCCGTCCGCGTCCCGGCCACGCCGACCTCGCGGGCATGCAGAAGTACGGCTTCGACGAGGCCCGGCCGATCCTGGAGCGCGCCAGCGCCCGTGAGACCGCCGCCCGCGTCGCCCTCGGCGCCGTCGCCCGTTCCTTCATCAAGGAGGTCGCGGGCATCGAGATCGTCTCCCACGTGGTCGAGCTGGCCGCGGCCAAGGCCCCGTACGGAGTCCTCCCGACCCCCGCCGACGTCGACAAGCTCGACGCCGACCCGGTGCGCTGCCTGGACGCCGACGCCAGCAAGGCGATGGTCGCGGAGATCGACCAGGCCCACAAGGACGGCGACACCCTCGGCGGCGTCGTCGAGGTCCTCGCCTACGGCGTCCCGGTCGGCCTCGGCTCGCACGTCCACTGGGACCGCCGGCTCGACGCGCGCCTCGCCGCCGCCCTCATGGGCATCCAGGCCATCAAGGGCGTCGAGGTCGGCGACGGCTTCGAGCTCGCCCGCGTGCCCGGCTCGAAGGCGCACGACGAGATCGTCTCCACGCCCGAGGGCATCAAGCGCACCTCCGGCCGCTCCGGCGGCACCGAGGGGGGACTGACCACCGGCGAACTGCTGCGCGTCCGCGCCGCGATGAAGCCCATCGCGACCGTCCCGCGCGCGCTGGCGACCGTCGACGTGGCCACCGGCGAGGCGGCCGTGGCCCACCACCAGCGCTCCGACGTGTGTGCCGTGCCGGCCGCCGGCATCGTCGCCGAGGCGATGGTCGCCCTCGTGCTGGCCGACGCCGTCGTCGAGAAGTTCGGCGGCGACTCGGTCCCCGAGACCCGTCGCAACGTCCAGTCCTACCTCGACAACCTGCAGATCCGGTGACGGCCGGACCGCTCGTCGTCCTCGTCGGGCCCATGGGGTCCGGCAAGTCCACGGTGGGGGCGCTGCTCGCCGAGCGGCTCGGCGTCCCCTACCGGGACACCGATGCCGACATCGTCGCGGCCCAGGGCCGGGAGATCTCCGACATCTTCGTCGACGAGGGCGAGCCGTACTTCCGCGAGCTGGAGCGGCAGGCGGTCGCCGCCGCCGTCGCCGGGCACACCGGAGTCCTCGCCCTCGGCGGCGGCGCCGTCCTCGACGAGGGCACCCGCGGGCTGCTGGCCGGCCTGCCCGTCGCCTATCTCTCGATGGACGTCGAGGAAGCCGTACGGCGCGTGGGCCTCGGCGCCGCCCGCCCGCTGCTCGCCGTCAACCCGCGCCGCCAGTGGCGCGAGCTGATGGACGCCCGGCGCCCCCTGTACACCGAAGTCGCGCGCGTCGTGGTGGCCACCGACGACCGCACCCCCGAAGAGGTCGCCCAGGCGGTCCTCGACGCTCTGGAGTTGAAGGACGTATGACAGACCAGGTGACGCGGATCCAGGTCGGCGCGACCGCCGGACACGACGCGTACGACGTGCTCGTCGGGCGCCAGCTGCTCGGCGAGCTCGGCTCCCTGATCGGTACGAAGGCCCAGCGGGTCGCCGTGATCCACCCCGAGGCGCTGGCCTCGACCGGAGAGGCGCTGCGCGACGACCTGGCCGAGCAGGGCTACGAGGCGGTCGCCATCCAGGTGCCGAACGCCGAGGAGGCCAAGACGATCGAGGTCGCGGCCTACTGCTGGAAGGCGCTGGGGCAGTCCGGCTTCACCCGCACCGACGTGATCGTCGGCGTCGGCGGGGGAGCCACCACCGACCTCGCGGGCTTCGTCGCGGCCAGCTGGCTGCGCGGGGTGCGCTGGGTCGCCGTGCCGACCACCGTCCTCGCGATGGTGGACGCGGCGGTCGGTGGCAAGACCGGCATCAACACCGCCGAGGGCAAGAACCTGGTGGGAGCCTTCCACCCGCCGGCCGGTGTGCTCTGCGACCTGGCGGCACTGGACTCGCTGCCGGTCAACGACTACGTCAGCGGCCTCGCCGAGATCATCAAGGCCGGCTTCATCTCCGACCCGGTGATCCTCGACCTGATCGAGGAGGACCCGGCGGCGGCGCGCACGCCCGAGGGCCCGCACACCGCCGAGCTCATCGTGCGCTCTATCCAGGTCAAGGCCGACGTGGTCTCCAGCGACCTCAAGGAGTCGGGGCTGCGCGAGATCCTCAACTACGGCCACACCCTCGCGCACGCCATCGAGAAGAACGAGCGCTACAAGTGGCGGCACGGCGCGGCCGTGTCCGTCGGCATGGTCTTCGCCGCCGAGCTCGGCCGGCTCGCGGGCCGTCTCGACGACGCGACGGCCGACCGGCACAAGGCGGTGCTCGCCTCGGTCGGGCTGCCGTTGACCTACCGCGGCGACCAGTGGTCCAAGCTGCTCCAGACCATGCAGGTCGACAAGAAGTCCCGCGGCAACCTGCTGCGCTTCATCGTCCTGGACGGGCTGGCCAAGCCGACCGTCCTGGAGGGGCCCGACCCGGCGCACCTGGTCGCCGCCTACGGCGAGGTGTCGGCGTGAGCCGCCCCGTCCTCGTGCTGAACGGCCCGAACCTGGGCCGGCTCGGCTCGCGCGAGCCCGACGTGTACGGGGCCACCTCGTACGCGGGACTGGTGGAGAGCTGCCGGTCGCTGGGCGAGGAGCTCGGCTTCGACGTCGAGGTCCGCGAGACCAACGACGAGGGCGAGCTGATCCGCTGGCTGCACGAGGCGGCGGACGGGAAGATCCCCGTGGTCATCAACCCGGGGGCCTTCACCCACTACTCGTACGGCATGCGGGACGCGGCCGCGCAGCGCACGGCGCCGCTGATCGAGGTGCACATCTCGAACCCGTACGCCCGCGAGGAGTTCCGTCACACCTCGGTCATCGCGGCCGTGGCGACCGGAACGGTGGCGGGCTTCGGCATCGGTTCGTACCGGCTGGCGCTGCGCGCACTGGCGGACGAGATCTCCGCCTGACACCCTGCCTGACGGTGCTGGTGGACGGCCGGGCCCCGGCAGTCATATAACGTTCTCGCATCAGTCGCCGGAACGAGACGGAGTGGCAGCGGATGCAGCACGGAGTGGGGGGCGGGGGCGCGGGCTGGGGACAGCCGGGACCGCGTCCGTCGGCGCCCCCGCAGCCGCCGATACCGCCGGCGCACGGCTGGCCGGGTTCGCCCCCGCCGCAGTCTCCGCCCCAGCCGCCCCACCAGCCCCATCAGCCGCCTCACCAGCACCATCAGTCGCAGTCGGTGCCCGCCGTGCCGGAGGCCACCGGGCACATCCCGCTGCCTCCCGCAGTGCCGGGCACCGGCGGGGCCGTCCTCGCGGTCCTGCTGATCGGCCCGGCCGGCGCCGGTAAGACCACCGTCGCCCGGCACTGGGCCAGCACCCGGCCCGTGCCGACCGCCCACGTCAGCCTGGACGACGTCCGCGAGTGGGTCTGCTCCGGCTTCGCGGACCCCCAGGCGGGCTGGAACGAGCACTCCGAGGCCCAGTACCGGCTCGCCCGCCGCACCTGCGGCTTCGCCGCCCGCAACTACCTGGCGAACGGCATCTCCTGCATCCTGGACGACGCAGTCTTCCCGGACCGGCCCGTGGTCGGACTGGGCGGCTGGAAGCGGCACGTGGGCCCCACGCTGCTGCCCGTGGTGCTGCTGCCCGGCCTGGAGATCGTCCTGGAGCGCAACGCGGCCCGTTCCGGCAACCGCCGGCTCTCCGACGAGGAAGTCGCGCGGATCCACGGCAGGATGGCCGGCTGGTACGGCTCCGGGCTGCCGATCATCGACAACTCCCACTTGGACGTCGAGGGCACCGCCCGCGCCCTCGACGAGGCCTTGGCCCGCGCCCTCTCGGCCCCCGGCGGCCGGCCCGGATAGCAGGGGGCGTCCCCTCGGCGTCCCCTCCGCGTCCCCTCGGCGTCCCCTCGGGCGCCTCGTGCCGATCAGGCCGGCCCCGGGCCCGTCCGGACGCGCTCGCCGGGCCGGATCGGCGGTGCGCTCGTACGCTCGAAGACATGTCAGACGTGTACGCCGCCCGCCGGGACCTGCTTCGCGACCGATGTGCCGCCGCGGGGAGCGCCGCTGCACTGATCACGCGTCCGGCGAACGTCCGCTACCTCTCCGGGGCGTCCCCGCTCGATGCGGTGCTGCTCGTCGGCCCCACCGAAGACATGCTGTTCTGCGCCGGCGCACCCACCGGCGAAGCCGACGAGGGCCGCCTCGACGAGCACCTGGACGTGACGGTCCTGGGCAGCCCGGGCGGTGACCCGGCCGTCGCGGCCGCCGACCTGGTCGCCTCCTTGCGGGCCGATTCGCTCGCGGTGGAGGAACACCACCTCACCGTCGGGCGCCACCGGGCCCTGCGCTCCGTCGCGCCCAAACTGCGCCTCTCGGACCTCGGCACCGCCGTGGAGCAGCAGCGCCTCGTCAAGGACGAGGAGGAGATCGCCTGCCTGCGGATCGCCGCCGAGATCGCCGACCAGGCCCTCGGGGAGCTGCTGGAGTCCATCCTCGTCGGGCGCACCGAGCGGCACCTCGCGCTGGAACTGGAGCGGCGGCTCGTCGACCACGGGGCGGACGGCCCCGCCTTCCCGACCTCCGTCGGCACCGGCCCGCACTCCGGCCGCTCCCGGCACCGGCCCTCCGACCGCAGGGTGGAGGAGGGCGACTTCCTCACGGTCTGTCTGGGCGCCAACTACCGCGGCTACCGGTGCGAGATCGGGCGGACCTTCGTGATCGGCACCAGCCCGGCCGACTGGCAGATCGAGCTGTACGACCTCGTCTTCACCGCCCAGCGGGCCGGGCGCGAGGCCCTGTTGCCCGGAGCCGCGTACCGGGACGTGGACCATGCCGCACGCTCCGTCCTGGACTCCGCGGGCCACTCGGAAGCCCTCGCTCCGTGGACCGGACACGGCGTGGGCCTCGAAATCGACGAGGACCCGCAGCTTGCACCTACGGCAATGGGTAAACTGGACGCTTGCGTGCCGGTCACCGTCGAACCGGGGGTTCACCTCCCGGGCCGGGGAGGTGTCCGGATCGATGACACGCTCGTCGTGCGCCCCGAGGCGGACGGCGGTCCCGAGCTACTCACCATTACGACCAAGGAGCTGCTCGCGCTCTAGCCGGCTCTGCCGGTCCGTGCGCGCACCCGTGGTCTTCCAGTGCAGGAGATTCCGCAACCGTGGCTTCCACGAACGACCTCAAGAACGGCATGGTGCTCAAGCTCGACGGTGACCAGCTCTGGTCCGTCGTCGAGTTCCAGCACGTCAAGCCCGGCAAGGGCCCGGCCTTCGTGCGCACCAAGCTCAAGCACGTGCTCTCCGGCAAGGTCGTCGACAAGACGTTCAACGCCGGCACGAAGGTCGAGACGGCCACCATCGACCGCCGTGACATGCAGTTCTCTTACATGGACGGCGAGTACTTCGTCTTCATGGACATGACCACCTTCGACCAGCTGATGGTGGACAAGAAGGCTGTCGGCGACGCCGCCAACTTCCTGATCGAGGGCTTCACCGCCTCCGTCGCCCAGCACGAGGGCGAGGTGCTCTACGTCGAGCTCCCGGCCGCGGTCGAGCTCAAGATCGAGCACACCGACCCGGGCGTCCAGGGCGACCGCTCCACCGGTGGCACCAAGCCCGCCACCCTGGAGACCGGCTACGAGATCCAGGTCCCGCTCTTCGTCACCACCGGTGAGACGGTCAAGGTCGACACCCGCACCAGCGACTACCTCGGCCGGAAGAGCAACTAACCCGTGGCTGCTCGGAGCAATGCGCGCAAGCGCGCCTTCCAGATCCTCTTCGAGGCCGACCAGCGCGGGGTGCCCGTACGCGAGGTCCTCGCGGACTGGATCCGCCACGCGCGGTCGGACGACCGGCAGCCGCCGGTCAGCGCCTTCACGATGGATCTCGTCGAGGGTTACGCCGACAAGGTGAACCGCATCGACGATCTGATCATCACCTACGCCGTGGACTGGGACCTCGACCGCATGCCGGTCGCCGACCGGAACATCCTGCGGCTCGGTGCCTACGAGCTGATCTGGGTGGACGACACCCCGGACGCCGTGGCCATCGACGAGGCCGTCCAGCTGGCCAAGGAGTTCTCGACGGACGAGTCCCCCTCGTTCGTGAACGGGCTGCTGGCCCGCTTCAAGGACTTGAAGCCGAGCCTGCGGCGCAGCGAGAGCTGACCGCACGGACCGGCGCCGGCACCGCCATACGGAAGGGCCCGCAACGCACGCGTTGCGGGCCCTTCCGTATGGGGCGGGGGGTGCGGGAACGCAAAAACCGGTGGGCGCCGGACCCCCGCAAGGGTCCGGCGCCCACCGGTAAACGTTTCTGCTGGTCCCGAGCCCGGGACTCAGAGCTCCTCGTGCGCCACTGCGCGACGGGCGTCCGCGTCCAGCACGCCCCAGCTGATCAGCTGCTCGGTCAGGACCGAGGGGGACTGGTCGTAGATCACGGCCAGGGTGCGCAGGTCGTCCTGGCGGATCGACAGCACCTTGCCGTTGTAGTCGCCCCGCTGGCTCTGGATCGTCGCCGCGTAACGCTGGAGCGGGCCGGCCTTCTCGGCGGGGACGCCCGCCAGGCGCTCCAGGTCGAGACGCAGCTTCGGCGGCGGCTCGGCAGCCCCGCCGGGAGTCGTACCCGGCAGCAGCTCCTGCACCGGAACCCCGTAGAAGTCCGCCAGCTCGGCAAGACGCTGGACGGTCACGGCGCGGTCCCCGCGCTCGTAAGAACCGACCACCACGGCCTTCCACCGACCCTGGGACTTCTCCTCGACACCGTGGAGGGAAAGGCCCTGCTGGGTGCGGATGGCGCGGAGCTTGGCCCCGAGCTGTTTGGCGTATTCGCTGGACATAACGCTCCCGGACGCTGTGACGCTGTGGCTGATGAACACTGCGACTACGTAACTACGTAACTACGTGCGGCTCGGCCGCGCGGCTGGTAACTCACTGTGAGGTTACGCAGCGTTACTTGGATGCGTCAAGCCGAATGGTCTTCGTCGCCCCCCGGGGGGTCCGTTCCAGCAGCTCTGTGAGAGCCATTCCGTAGTGGCCCGGTCCGAGTCACCGGCCTCTCCCTGGTACCGTGTGAGGCGTACATCAGACGTCCTTTAAGGTCCGTCCCGTGAGGCGGAGAAGGAGGTCCTTTTCATGGACACCCAGCAGAACACCGATTCCATGCGCCCCGTACTCGAAGCGCAGGACATCGCGCGGGTCCTGACCCGCATCGCCCACGAGATCGTCGAACGCGCCAAGGGTGCCGACGACGTGGTGCTCCTCGGCATTCCCACCCGCGGTGTCTACCTCGCCCGCCGGCTGGCCGCCAAGCTCGAAGAGATCACCGGTACGAAGATCCCGGTCGGCTCCCTCGACATCACCATGTACCGCGACGACCTGCGGATGAAGCCCGCCCGCGCGATCGGTCGCACCGAGATCCCCGGCGACGACCTCGACGGCCGCCTCGTCGTCCTCGTCGACGACGTGCTCTTCTCCGGACGCACCATCCGCGCGGCCCTCGACGCCCTCGGCGACCTCGGCCGCCCCCGCGCCGTGCAGCTCGCGGTCCTCGTCGACAGAGGCCACCGCGAACTGCCGATCCGCGCCGACTACGTCGGCAAGAACCTCCCCACGTCGCTGCGGGAGACCGTCAAGGTCCAGCTCCAGGAGGAGGACGGCCGTGACGCCGTGCTGCTCGGCCAGCGGACCGCCCAGGCAGCAGGCCAGTAGACCGTCCGAGTGACGGGCCCCGACCGGGCCCGCGCCGAGGCCTGCCCTGCCCCGCCCTGACCGCTCGCACCTCCGCCCGTCAGTCCGCCTGCCCTCCCGACCTACGGAGCCATCCAGATGAAGCGCCACCTCATCTCGGCCGCCGACCTCACGCGCGACGACGCCGTCCTGATCCTCGACACCGCCGAGGAGATGGCCCGTGTCGCGGACCGGCCGATCAAGAAGCTGCCCACCCTGCGCGGCCTCACCGTCGTCAACCTCTTCTTCGAGGACTCGACCCGCACCCGGATCTCCTTCGAGGCGGCCGCCAAGCGGCTCTCGGCCGACGTCATCAACTTCTCCGCGAAGGGTTCGTCCGTTTCCAAGGGCGAATCCCTGAAGGACACCGCGCTGACCCTGGAGGCCATGGGCGCCGACGCGGTCGTCATCCGCCACCACGCCTCCGGCGCCCCCTACCGGCTCGCGACCTCCGGCTGGATCGACTCCGCCGTCGTCAACGCCGGCGACGGCACCCACGAGCACCCCACCCAGGCCCTGCTGGACGCCTTCACCATGCGCCGCCGCCTGGTCGGCCGCGACGCCGGCCTCGGCAAGGACCTGAACGGCCGCCGGATCACCATCGTCGGCGACGTCCTGCACAGCCGCGTGGCCCGCTCCAACGTCCACCTGCTGCACACCCTCGGCGCCGAGGTCACCCTGGTGGCCCCGCCCACCCTCGTCCCGATCGGCGTCGAGACCTGGCCCTGCGAGGTCTCGTACAACCTCGACGACGTGCTGCCGAAGTCCGATGCGGTGATGATGCTGCGTGTGCAGCGCGAACGCATGAACGCCGCCTTCTTCCCGACCGAGCGCGAGTACTCCCGCCGGTACGGGCTCGACGGCGACCGCATGGCGAAGATGCCCGAGCACGCCATCGTGATGCACCCCGGCCCGATGAACCGCGGCATGGAGATCACCGCCCAGGTCGCGGACTCCGACCGCTGCACGGCCGTCGAGCAGGTCGCCAACGGCGTCTCCACCCGGATGGCCGTCCTGTACCTGCTGCTCGGAGGCTCCGAGCCCGCCGTCACCACCACTTCCGCCGCCACGCGTACCGAGGAGAGCAAGTAACCATGAGCAAGATCCTGATTCGTGGCGCGAAGGTACTCGGCGGCGAGGCGCAGGACGTCCTGATCGACGGCGAGACCATCGCCGAGGTCGGCCAGCACCTGTCCGCCGAGGGCGCGACCGTCATCGACGCCGAGGGCCAGGTCCTCCTCCCCGGCCTCGTCGACCTGCACACCCACCTGCGCGAGCCCGGCCGCGAGGACTCCGAGACCGTCCTCACCGGCACCCGCGCCGCCGCCTCCGGCGGCTACACCGCGGTGTTCGCCATGGCGAACACCTTCCCGGTCGCCGACACCGCCGGCGTCGTCGAGCAGGTCTGGCGCCTGGGCAAGGAGTCCGGCTACTGCGACGTGCAGCCCATCGGCGCCGTCACCGTCGGCCTGGAGGGCAAGCAGCTCTCCGAGCTGGGCGCCATGCACGAGTCCGCCGCCCGCGTCACCGTCTTCTCCGACGACGGCAAGTGCGTGGACGACGCCGTGATCATGCGCCGGGCCCTGGAGTACGTGAAGGCCTTCGGCGGCGTCGTCGCCCAGCACGCCCAGGAGCCCCGCCTCACCGAGGGCGCCCAGATGAACGAGGGCATCGTCTCCGCGGAACTCGGTCTCGGCGGCTGGCCGGCCGTCGCCGAGGAGTCGATCATCGCCCGCGACGTCCTGCTCGCCGAGCACGTCGGCTCCCGCGTCCACATCTGCCACCTCTCCACCGCCGGCTCCGTCGAGATCGTCCGCTGGGCCAAGTCCCGCGGCATCGACGTCACCGCCGAGGTCACCCCGCACCACCTCCTCCTCACCGAGGAGCTCGTGCGCTCGTACAACGCGGTCTACAAGGTCAACCCGCCGCTGCGCACCGAGCGCGACGTGCTGGCCCTGCGCGAGGCGCTCGCCGACGGCACGATCGACATCGTCGCCACCGACCACGCCCCGCACCCGCACGAGGACAAGGACTGCGAGTGGGCCGCCGCCGCCATGGGCATGGTCGGCCTGGAGACCGCGCTCTCCGTCGTCCAGCAGACGATGGTCGAGACCGGACTGCTCGACTGGGCGGGCGTCGCCGAGCGCATGAGCTTCGCCCCGGCCCGCATCGGCAGTCTCGAGAACCACGGCCGTCCCGTCTCGGCAGGTGAACCCGCGAACCTGACCTTGGTCGATACCTCGTACCGTGGTGTCGTGGACCCCGCACACTTCGCCTCCCGCAGCCGCAACACGCCTTACGAGGGCCGTGAGCTGCCGGGGCGCGTCACTCATACCTTCCTGCGGGGCCGGGCAACGGTCGTGGACGGGAAACTGGCGTGACACCTGCAGTAATCCAACTGGCCGCCGAGGCCGCCGAACGACAGTCGGCGGAGGTGACCCAGTTCGGCGCCCGCATCGCGTGGGTGATCGGCCTGGCCGTCTTCGTCGCGTTCGTCTACTGGCTGATGCGGCAGGGCTGGAAATGGCGCGGCGCCCTGCAGAACGATCTGCCGGAGCTGCCCGCCGCACCCGACGGTCTTCCCGAGCACCGGCTGGCCCTGACCGGCCGGTACCACGGGTCCACCACCGCCGGGCAGTGGCTCGACCGGATCGTCGCCCATGGTCTGGGCCTGCGCAGCCGGGTCGAGCTCACGCTCACCGACGCGGGCCTCGACGTGGTCCGACCGGGCGCAGGCGACTTCTTCGTACCGGCCGCGCAGCTGCGCGGCGCCCGCCTCGACAAGGGGATCGCGGGCAAGGTACTCACCGAGGGCGGTCTGCTCGTCGTCACCTGGGCGCACGGCGACAAGCTGATCGACTCCGGATTCCGCTCCGACCGCGCGGCCGAACACGCCGCCTGGGTCGAAGCCATCAACCTCATGAACTCATCCATCACGACGGAAGGCGCCGAACGATGACGACCTCCACCAGGGGAGCAGCCAAAGCTCCCGCCGTACTCGTCCTGGAGGACGGTCGGATCTTCCGCGGCCGCGCCTACGGCGCCGTGGGGGAGACCTTCGGCGAGGCCGTGTTCTCCACCGGCATGACCGGCTACCAGGAGACCCTCACCGACCCGTCGTACCACCGGCAGGTCGTCGTGATGACCGCCCCCCACGTGGGCAACACCGGTGTCAACGACGAGGACCCCGAGTCCTCCCGCATCTGGGTGGCCGGCTACGTCGTGCGCGACCCCGCCCGCGTCCCCTCCAACTGGCGCTCCCGGCGCTCGCTGGACGAGGAGCTCGAGAAGCAGGGCGTCGTCGGGATCTCCGGCATCGACACCCGCGCCCTGACCCGCCACCTGCGCGAGCGCGGCGCCATGCGCGTCGGCATCTTCTCGGGCGAGGCCTGGGTCGGCATCCGCGACGAGGCCCTGCTGGCCAAGGTCCAGGCGCAGCCGCAGATGAAGGGCGCGAACCTCTCCGCCGAGGTTGCCACCAAGGAGGCGTACGTCGTCCCCGCGATCGGCGAGAAGCGCTTCACCGTCGCCGCCGTCGACCTCGGCATCAAGGGCATGACCCCGCACCGGATGGCCGAGCGCGGCATCGAGGTGCACGTGCTGCCCGCCACCGCCACCGTCGAGGACGTGTACGCGGTCGACCCCGACGGCGTGTTCTTCTCCAACGGTCCGGGCGACCCGGCCACCGCCGACGGCCCCGTCGCCGTCATGCAGGGCGTGCTGGAGCGCAAGACCCCGCTCTTCGGCATCTGCTTCGGCAACCAGATCCTGGGCCGCGCGCTCGGCTTCGGCACCTACAAGCTGAAGTACGGTCACCGCGGCATCAACCAGCCGGTGCAGGACCGCACCACCGGCAAGGTCGAGATCACCGCGCACAACCACGGCTTCGCCGTCGACGCGCCCCTCGACGAGGTCACCGAGACCGCCTACGGCCGCGCCGAGGTCTCCCACGTCTGCCTGAACGACAACGTCGTCGAAGGCCTCCAGCTGCTCGACCAGCCGGCCTTCAGCGTCCAGTACCACCCCGAGGCGGCCGCCGGCCCGCACGACGCCGCGTACCTCTTCGACCGCTTCGTATCCCTGATGGAGGCCGAGCGTGCCTAAGCGCACCGATATCCAGTCCGTCCTGGTCATCGGCTCCGGCCCGATCGTCATCGGACAGGCCGCCGAGTTCGACTACTCCGGCACCCAGGCCTGCCGCATCCTCAAGGCCGAGGGCCTGCGGGTCATCCTGGTGAACTCCAACCCCGCGACGATCATGACCGACCCGGAGATCGCCGACGCCACGTACGTCGAGCCGATCACCCCCGAGTTCGTCGAGAAGATCATCGCCAAGGAGCGCCCCGACGCGCTCCTGCCGACCCTCGGCGGCCAGACCGCGCTCAACACCGCGATCTCCATGCACGAGCAGGGCGTGCTGGAGAAGTACGGCGTCGAGCTCATCGGCGCCAACGTCGAGGCCATCAACAAGGGCGAGGACCGCGACCTCTTCAAGGGCGTCGTCGAGGCCGTCAAGGCCAAGATCGGCTACGGCGAGTCCGCCCGCTCGGTCATCTGCCACACCATGGACGACGTCATCAAGGGCGTCGACACGCTCGGCGGCTACCCCGTCGTCGTCCGCCCCTCCTTCACCATGGGCGGCGCCGGCTCCGGCTTCGCCCACGACGAGGACGAGCTGCGCCGCATCGCCGGCCAGGGCCTCACGCTCTCCCCGACCACCGAGGTGCTCCTGGAGGAGTCCATCCTCGGCTGGAAGGAGTACGAGCTGGAGCTGATGCGCGACACCAAGGACAACGTGGTCGTCGTCTGCTCCATCGAGAACTTCGACCCGATGGGCGTCCACACCGGTGACTCGATCACCGTCGCCCCGGCGATGACCCTGACCGACCGCGAGTACCAGCGCCTGCGCGACATCGGCATCGCGATCATCCGCGAGGTCGGCGTCGACACCGGCGGCTGCAACATCCAGTTCGCGATCGACCCGACCGACGGCCGCGTCATCGTCATCGAGATGAACCCGCGCGTCTCGCGCTCCTCGGCGCTCGCGTCGAAGGCCACCGGCTTCCCGATCGCCAAGATCGCCGCCAAGCTGGCCATCGGCTACACGCTCGACGAGGTCCCCAACGACATCACCGAGCAGACCCCGGCCTCCTTCGAGCCGTCCCTCGACTACGTCGTCGTCAAGGCCCCGCGCTTCGCCTTCGAGAAGTTCCCGCTGGCCGACGCCACCCTCACCACCACCATGAAGTCGGTCGGCGAGGCCATGGCCATCGGCCGCAACTTCACCGAGGCCCTCCAGAAGGCCCTGCGCTCCCTGGAGAAGAAGGGCTCGCAGTTCACCTTCGTCGGCCCCACCGGCGACAAGGACGAGCTGCTCGCCACCGCGGTCCGCCCGACCGACGGCCGCATCAACACCGTCATGCAGGCCATCCGCGCCGGCGCCACCCAGGAAGAGGTCTTCGAGTTCACGAAGATCGACCCCTGGTTCGTCGACCAGCTCTTCCTCATCAAGGAGATCGCGGACGAGCTGACCGCCGCCGAGAAGCTCGGCCCCGAGCTGCTCGCCGAGGCCAAGCGCCACGGCTTCTCCGACGCCCAGATCGCCGAGATCCGCGGCCTGCGCGAGGACGTCGTCCGCGAGGTCCGGCACGCCCTCGGCGTCCGCCCGGTCTACAAGACGGTCGACACCTGCGCCGCCGAGTTCGCCGCGAAGACCCCGTACTTCTACTCCTCGTACGACGAGGAGTCCGAGGTCGCGCCCCGCACCAAGCCCGCGGTGATCATCCTTGGCTCCGGCCCGAACCGCATCGGCCAGGGCATCGAGTTCGACTACTCGTGCGTCCACGCCTCCTTCGCCCTCAGCGACGCCGGCTACGAGACCGTGATGGTCAACTGCAACCCGGAGACCGTCTCCACCGACTACGACACCTCCGACCGCCTGTACTTCGAGCCGCTGACGCTCGAGGACGTGCTGGAGATCGTCCACGCCGAGTCGCTGGCCGGCCCCATCGCCGGTGTCGTCGTCCAGCTCGGCGGCCAGACCCCCCTCGGTCTCGCCCAGGCCCTCAAGGACAACGGCGTCCCCGTCGTCGGCACCTCCCCGGAGGCCATCCACGCCGCCGAGGACCGCGGCGCCTTCGGCCAGGTCCTCGCCGACGCCGGCCTGCCGGCCCCCAAGCACGGCACCGCCACCACCTTCGCGGGTGCGAAGGCGATCGCCGACGAGATCGGCTACCCGGTCCTGGTCCGCCCGTCCTACGTGCTCGGCGGCCGCGGCATGGAGATCGTCTACGACGAGACCCGCCTGGAGTCGTACATCGCCGAGTCCACCGAGATCTCCCCGACCCGCCCCGTGCTGGTCGACCGGTTCCTCGACGACGCGATCGAGATCGACGTCGACGCCCTCTACGACGGCCACGAGCTCTACCTCGGCGGCGTCATGGAGCACATCGAGGAAGCCGGCATCCACTCCGGCGACTCGGCCTGCGCCCTGCCCCCGATCACCCTCGGCGGCTACGACATCAAGCGCCTGCGCGCCTCCACCGAGGCGATCGCCAAGGGCGTCGGCGTCCGCGGCCTGATCAACATCCAGTTCGCGATGGCCGGGGACATCCTCTACGTCCTGGAGGCCAACCCGCGCGCCTCCCGGACCGTCCCCTTCACCTCGAAGGCCACCGCGGTCCCGCTCGCGAAGGCCGCCGCCCGCATCTCGCTCGGCACCACCATCGCGGAGCTGCGCGCCGAGGGCCTGCTGCCGAAGACCGGCGACGGCGGCACCCTGCCGATCGACGCGCCGATCTCCGTCAAGGAGGCAGTCATGCCGTGGTCGCGCTTCCGCGACATCCACGGCCGCGGCGTGGACACCGTGCTCGGCCCCGAGATGCGCTCGACCGGCGAGGTCATGGGCATCGACGCCGTCTTCGGCACCGCCTACGCCAAGTCGCAGGCCGGCGCCTACGGCCCGCTGCCCACCAAGGGCCGCGCCTTCATCTCCGTGGCCAACCGCGACAAGCGCTCGATGATCTTCCCGGCGCGCGAGCTCGTCGCCCACGGCTTCGAGCTGATGGCCACCTCCGGCACCGCCGAGGTGCTGCGCCGCAACGGCATCAACGCCACCGTGGTGCGCAAGCTCAGCGAGGGCGAGGGCCCGAACGGCGAGAAGACCATCGTCCAGCTGATCCACGACGGCCAGGTCGACCTGATCGTCAACACCCCGTACGGCACCGGCGGCCGCCTCGACGGCTACGAGATCCGTACGGCGGCCGTGGCCCGCAGCGTCCCCTGCCTGACCACGGTCCAGGCGCTCGCCGCCGCCGTCCAGGGCATCGACGCGCTCAACCGCGGCGACGTGGGCGTGCGCTCCCTCCAGGAGCACGCGGAGCACCTGACCGCGGCCCGCGACTGACGCAGGCCCGTACAGCCCGGACACGGGGAGGGGGACACCGGTTTCACGACGGGTGTCCCCCTCTTCACGAGCGCAGAGGGATTTTCCGACGATGTACAAAACGTTCTTCAACCTGGTCTTCAAGCGGATGGACCCGGAGCAGGCCCACTACCTGGCCTTCCGCTGGATCCGCCTGGCGGCCCGCACGCCCGTGCTGCGCACCTTCGTCGCGGCCGCCCTGGCCCCGCGCTACGAGGAGCTGCGCACCGAAGCCCTCGGCCTGCGCATGCACGGCCCCTTCGGCCTCGCCGCCGGCTTCGACAAGAACGCCGTAGCCATCGACGGCATGTCGATGCTCGGCTTCGACCACATCGAGATCGGCACGGTCACGGCCGAGCCGCAGCCCGGCAACCCGAAGAAGCGGCTCTTCCGCCTCGTGGCGGACCGCGCGCTGATCAACCGCATGGGCTTCAACAACGAGGGCTCGGCGGCCGTGGCGGCCCGCCTGGCGGCCCGTGAGGCGGTCTTCAAGACCGTGGTCGGCGTCAACATCGGCAAGACGAAGGTCGTGCCCGAGGAGGAGGCCGTGGGGGACTACGTCGCCTCCACCGAGCGCCTCGCCCGGCACGCCGACTACCTCGTGGTGAACGTCTCCTCCCCGAACACCCCGGGCCTGCGCAACCTCCAGGCCACCGAGTCGCTGCGCCCGCTGCTGACGGCCGTGCGCGAGGCCGCGGACCGCACGGTGACCGACCGCCGGGTGCCGCTGCTGGTCAAGATCGCCCCCGACCTGGCGGACGAGGACGTCGACGCGGTCGCCGACCTGGCCCTGGAGCTGGGTCTCGACGGCATCATCGCGACGAACACCACCATCGCCCGGGAGGGGCTGGGCCTGAAGTCCTCCCCGTCCCTGGTGAAGGAGACCGGCGGGCTCTCCGGCGCCCCGGTCAAGGAGCGCTCGCTGGAGGTCCTGCGCCGCCTGTACGCCCGCGTGGGGGACCGCCTGGTCCTGGTCGGGGTCGGCGGCATCGAGAACGCCGAGGACGCCTGGCAGCGGATCCTGGCCGGCGCCACGCTGATCCAGGGCTACAGCGCCTTCATCTACGAGGGCCCGTTCTACGCCCGCGCCGTCCACAAGGGCCTTGCCGCCCGCCTGGCCAACAGCCCGTACGCGACGCTCGCCGAAGCGGTGGGCGCCGAGACCCGAAAGGCCACCAAGTGACTGTGACCCCGTTCGGCACCCGCCTGCGCGCGGCGATGGACTCCCGGGGCCCGCTGTGCGTCGGCATCGACCCGCACGCCGCCCTGCTGGCGCAGTGGGGCCTGGACGACGACATCGCGGGCCTGGAGCGGTTCTCCCGCACGGTCGTCGAGGCGCTCGCGGAGTCGGTGGCGGTCTTCAAGCCCCAGGCGGCCTTCTTCGAGCGGTTCGGCTCGAAGGGCGTGGCCGTCCTGGAGCGGGCCGTGGCGGACGCCCGGGCGGCCGGGACCCTGGTCGTCATGGACGCCAAGCGCGGCGACATCGGCTCGACCATGGCCGCGTACGCCTCGGCCTTCCTGGACCCGGCCTCGCCGCTGTTCTCGGACGCGCTGACGGTCTCCCCGTACCTGGGCTACGGCTCGCTGAAGCCGGCCGTCGACCTGGCCCGAGAGTCGGGCGCGGGCCTGTTCGTCCTGGCGCTGACCTCGAACCCGGAGGGCGCCGAGGTCCAGCGCGCGGTCCGCGAGGACGGCCGGACGATCGGCGCGACGATGCTGGCGCACCTGGCGGCGGAGAACGCGGACGCCGCTCCCATGGGTTCCTTCGGCGCGGTGGTCGGCGCCACGTTGGGCGACCTGTCCTCCTTCGACCTGGACATCAACGGGCCGCTGCTGGCCCCCGGCATCGGCGCGCAGGGCGCGACGGCGGCGGACCTGCCGGGCGTCTTCGGCAAGGCCGTGCGCAACGTCGTCCCGAACGTCTCGCGGGGCGTCCTGAAGCACGGTCCGGACGTGAACGCCCTGCGCGACTCGGCGCGGCGCTTCGCCGACGAGATCCACGAGGCCGTCACCGCGTAATCGCTCACCCGGGGAGGCCGGCCGCACCTCCGCGGCACGGCCTCTCGCACTTCTTGGCGAAACTCGAACGCTCTTCATCGGACAAAACCGGGGTATTTTGTCCGTGATGTACGGTTCGGTGGAGGCTGACCAGGACTTTTCGTCCGTTCTCGCTGACTGGAGCGGTGTTGGCCGCTAGTCTCCGACCAGAGTGAACGTGCAGCGAACGAGTTCCATCGCTGTTCGGGAGCTCGCCAGGTGTGGTGCCTTCGGGCTGCCCGCCGGTCCGTATCCGACAGTTCGACATCCGAGGTGACGTAGGCGTGGCTCTTCCGCCCCTTACCCCTGAACAGCGCGCAGCCGCGCTCGAAAAGGCCGCCGCGGCTCGCCGGGAGCGGGCCGAGGTCAAGAATCGACTCAAGCACTCCGGCGCCTCGCTCCAAGAGGTCATCAAGACGGGCCAGGAGAACGACGTCATCGGCAAGATGAAGGTCTCCGCCCTGCTGGAGTCTCTGCCTGGCGTGGGCAAGGTGCGCGCCAAGCAGATCATGGAGCGTCTCGGCATCTCCGAGTCCCGGCGTGTCCGAGGTCTCGGTTCCAACCAGATCGCCTCTCTGGAGCGCGAGTTCGGCAGCACCGGCGCCTGAGGCGTCGACTGAAGTTCTCCCGGCGTTCTCAGGCAGTCCCGAGAACCTGGATAATCGCTCTATGGCAGCAGAGGTTCGTCCGCGGCTGACCGTGCTCTCCGGCCCTTCAGGGGTCGGCAAGAGCACGGTCGTCGCGCATATGCGCAAGGTTCACCCCGAGGTATGGCTCTCGGTGTCGGCCACCACCCGCAAGCCGCGGCCCGGTGAGCGACACGGAGTCCACTACTTCTTCGTCAATGACGACGAGTTCGACAAGCTGATCGCCAACGGCGAGCTGCTGGAGTGGGCCGAGTTCGCGGGCAACCGCTACGGCACTCCCCGCGGCGCGGTGCTGGAACGCCTGGACAACGGCGAGCCGGTACTGCTGGAGATCGACCTCCAGGGCGCACGACTCGTCCGCGAGTCCAAGCCCGACGCCCAGCTGGTCTTCCTGGCACCGCCGAGCTGGGACGAGCTGGTCCGCCGACTGACCGGTCGGGGCACCGAATCGGCGGAGGTCATCGAGCGTCGGCTCGCCGCCGCCAAGATCGAGCTCGCTGCCGAGTCCGAGTTCGACACCACCCTGGTCAACACCTCCGTCGAGGACGTAGCCCGTGAGCTGCTAGCCTTGATGGCAGTTGTCTGATCGTTGATCGATGTTTTTGATTCGGTCGATTCCAGGACGGCCCAATCTTTCACCCATCTTCGGAAGGTAGAGCGTGTCCTCTTCCATCACTGCGCCCGAGGGCATCATCAACCCGCCGATCGACGAGCTGCTCGAGGCTACGGACTCGAAGTACAGCCTCGTGATCTACGCGGCCAAGCGCGCGCGTCAGATCAACGCGTACTACTCGCAGCTCGGTGAGGGCCTGCTCGAGTACGTCGGCCCGCTGGTGGACACCCACGTCCACGAGAAGCCGCTTTCGATCGCGCTGCGCGAGATCAACGCTGGTCTGCTGACCTCCGAGGCCATCGAGGCCCCGGCCCAGTAGGGCATCAGAAGTCCTTTCACCACAGGCCCGGCAGAACATCTGCCGGGCCTGTGGTGTGTCATGGGTGGGTACGACGACGATCAGAGCCGAACGCGTCGCAGCCGTCGAAGGGAAGTACGTGGTGGACAAGCCGAAGGTCGTACTGGGGGTCAGTGGCGGGATCGCCGCCTACAAGGCGTGCGAGCTGCTGCGCCGGCTCACCGAGTCCGGCCACGACGTGCGGGTGGTGCCCACCGCGGCCTCCCTGAACTTCGTGGGGGAGGCCACCTGGTCCGCCCTCTCCGGGAACCCTGCCTCCACCGAGGTCTGGGAATCCGTCCACGAGGTGCCGCACGTGCGCATCGGGCAGTCCGCCGACCTCGTCGTCGTCGCCCCCGCCACGGCCGACATGCTGGCCAAGGCCGCCCACGGGCTCGCCGACGACCTGCTCACGAACACCCTGCTCACCGCGCGCTGTCCGGTGGTCTTCGCCCCCGCCATGCACACCGAGATGTGGGAGCACCCCGCCACCCAGGAGAACGTGGCCACGCTGCGCCGGCGGGGCGCCCTCGTCATCGAGCCCGCCGTCGGCCGGCTCACCGGCAAGGACACCGGAAAGGGGCGGCTGCCCGACCCCGAGGAGATCTTCGAGGTCTGCCGCCACGTCTTGAGGAGGCAGGGCCCGGCTCGCGGGGCGGCCGGGCCGGACCTCGCCGGGCGGCACGTGGTGATCAGCGCGGGCGGCACGCGGGAGCCGCTGGACCCGGTCCGCTTCCTCGGCAACCGCTCCTCCGGCAAGCAGGGCTACGCCCTCGCCCGCACCGCCGTCGCCCGCGGGGCCCGGGTCACCCTGGTGTCGGCCAACACCGCGCTGGCCGACCCGGCCGGGGTGGACGTCGTACGCGTGGGGACGGCCGTGCAGCTCCGGGAGGCCGTGCTCAAGGCCGCCGCGGACGCCGACGCCGTGGTGATGGCCGCGGCCGTGGCCGATTTCCGGCCCGCCGTGTACGCGGGCGGAAAGATCAAGAAGAAGGACGGGCAGGACCCGGCGCCGGTGGCGCTGGTGCGCAATCCGGACGTTCTCGCGGAGATCTCGGCCGATCGGGCCAGGGCCGGACAGGTGGTCGTGGGATTCGCCGCCGAGACCGACGACGTCCTCGCGAACGGCCGCGCCAAGCTCGCCCGAAAGGGCTGTGACCTACTCGTCGTGAACGAGGTCGGAGAGGCGCGGACCTTTGGTTCTGAGGAGAACGAAGCGGTCATCCTGGCCTCCGATGGCTCCGAGACTCAAGTGCCCTATGGTCCGAAGGAGGCGCTGGCCGAGGTGATTTGGGACCAGGTGGCCGCCCGGCTGTAGCCGCGACGCGCCTGGGTCGATTCCCCTTCTCCAGGTCACCTCTGTGCGTAAGAATGGGAGTGCCGCAGGTCACACGGCTCCCATAAGGCGAGACGGGTGGTCCACGAAACAGTGGCGACCGATAAACTGCATCCGGAACGTGATCGGGCGCAGCCCCCGATGTGGTTCCGCCAAATGATCAGCCAGCAGCCGCTGCAACCCCAGGGAGCGTTGTGTCCCGTCGTCTGTTCACCTCGGAGTCCGTCACCGAGGGCCACCCCGACAAGATCGCTGACCAGATCAGCGACACGATCCTCGACGCGCTCCTCACCGAGGACCCGACCTCGCGCGTCGCCGTGGAAACCCTCATCACCACGGGTCTCGTGCACATCGCGGGAGAGGTGACGACGAAGGCCTACGCGCCCATCGCGCAGCTCGTCCGGGACAAGATCCTCGAGATCGGCTACGACTCCTCGAAGAAGGGCTTCGACGGCGCCTCCTGCGGCGTGTCGGTGTCCATCGGCGCCCAGTCCCCGGACATCGCGCAGGGCGTCGACACCGCCTACGAGAAGCGCGTCGAGGGCGACGAGGACGAGCTGGACAAGCAGGGCGCCGGCGACCAGGGCCTGATGTTCGGCTACGCGTGCGATGAGACCCCCGAGCTCATGCCGCTGCCGATCCACATCGCGCACCGGCTGTCCCGCCGCCTCTCCGAGGTCCGCAAGAACGGGACCATCCCGTACCTGCGCCCCGACGGCAAGACCCAGGTCACCATCGAGTACGACGGTGACAAGGCCGTGCGCCTGGACACCGTCGTGGTCTCCTCGCAGCACGCCTCGGACATCGACCTCGACTCGCTGCTCGCTCCCGACATCCGCGAGTTCGTCGTCGAGCACGTCCTGGCCCAGCTCGTCGAGGACGGCATCAAGCTCGACACCGAGGGCTACCGCCTCCTGGTGAACCCGACCGGCCGCTTCGAGATCGGCGGCCCGATGGGCGACGCCGGCCTCACCGGCCGCAAGATCATCATCGACACCTACGGCGGCATGGCCCGCCACGGTGGCGGCGCCTTCTCCGGCAAGGACCCGTCGAAGGTCGACCGCTCCGCCGCCTACGCCATGCGCTGGGTCGCCAAGAACGTGGTCGCCGCCGGTCTCGCCGCGCGCTGCGAGGTGCAGGTCGCGTACGCCATCGGCAAGGCCGAGCCCGTCGGTCTCTTCGTCGAGACCTTCGGCACCGCCAAGGTCGAGGTCCAGAAGATCGAGGACGCGATCGGCGAGGTCTTCGACCTGCGCCCGGCCGCGATCATCCGCGACCTGGACCTGCTGCGCCCGATCTACGCCCAGACCGCCGCCTACGGTCACTTCGGCCGTGAGCTGCCGGACTTCACCTGGGAGCGCACCGACCGCGTGGACGCCCTGCGCACCGCGGCCGGCCTGTAACACCCCTCGTCCTCGGACGATCGTCGAACGGCCCCGGACCAGCTGGTCCGGGGCCGTTCGCATGCCGTGCCTGTCAGTGGACTTTGGTAAGAATGCTGATGTGAGCAGCGCGAATGAGTCCCCGCCGGAGCAGCTCGCACTGATCCGGGAAATGGTCGCCGAGGCGAAGGCCAAGGCGCCCAAGGCAAAGCCGCGCACCTGGCGCGGGGCCGCCCTGGCCGCCGAGCTGCCCGTCGCCCGGATCCTCGTGAACAAGGGCGTGCTCCACCTCGACCAGCTCTGGGACTACGCGGTCCCCGAAGAGCTCTCCGAAGCCGCCCAGCCCGGTGTCCGCGTCCGCGTCCGGTTCGGCGCCGGCTCCCACCACGTGCACGGGGGCCGCCGCGAGGGCGGCGGCCTCATCGACGGCTTCATCGTGGAACGTCGCGCCGAGTCCGACTACGACGGCGCACTGGCCGCCCTCGCCCACGTCGTCTCGCCCGAGGTGGTCCTCAGCCCCCGCATGCTCGCCCTCGCCCGGGCCGTCGCCGACCGGTACGCGGGCAGCCTCGCCGACGTGCTCCAGCTCGCCCTGCCCGCGCGGAGCGCCCGCGCCGAGGCCAAGCCCTCGCCGGAACCCCTGCCGCCGCCCCCCGCCCCCGAGCCCGCCGGCTGGGAGCGGTACGGCGCCGGGCCCGGCTTCCTGCGCGCCCTCGCCACCGGCGGCAGCCCGCGCGCCGTCTGGACCGCCCTGCCCGGCCCCGGCTGGGCCGACGAACTCGCCCGCGCCATGGCCGCCACCCTGGCCTCCGGGCGCGGGGCCCTCGCCGTGCTCCCCGACGGGCGGACCGCCGCCCGCGTCGACGCGGCCCTGACCGCCCTGCTCGGCGAAGGCCGACACGCGCTGCTGACCGCCGAGTCGGGGCCCGAGAAGCGCTACCGCCAATGGCTGGCGGTGCACCGGGGCTCCGTGCGGGCCGTCATCGGCACCCGGGCCGCGATGTTCGCACCCGTACGGGACCTCGGGCTGGTCGCCGTCTGGGACGACGGGGACTCCAGCCACAGCGACGACAACGCCCCCTTCCCGCACGTCAGGGAAGTACTGGAACTGCGCGCCGTCAACGACGGCTGCGGCTTCCTCGCGGGCAGTACGAGCTGCACCGTGGAGGCCGCCCAGCTGGTCGAGTCCGGCTGGGCCAGGCCCCTGATCGCCGACCGCGAGACCGTACGGGCCTGCGCGCCCCGGATCCGGACCGTCGGGGACGAGCTGCTCGCCCGCGACGAGGCGGCCCGGGCCGCGCGCCTGCCGAGCCTGGCCTGGGAGACCGTACGGGAAGGCTTGAAGACCGGGCCCGTACTGGTACAGGTGCCGCGGCGGGGCTACGTGCCCCGGTTGGCCTGCGAGCGGTGCCGCACCCCCGCCCGCTGCACGGTCTGCGCCGGCCCCCTGGAGGCCCCCGACGAGCGCGACCTGAAGTGCGGGTGGTGCGGGCGGGGCGAGCCGTCCTGGCACTGCGAGGAATGCGGATCGTTCCGGCTGCGGGCCCAGGTGGTCGGCGCGCGGCGCACCGCCGAGGAACTGGGACGCGCCTTCCCGGCCGTGGCGGTACGGACCTCCGGGCGCGACCACGTCCTCGACGAGGTGCCGGACCGGCCCGCGCTGGTGGTGTGCACCCCCGGCGCCGAACCGGTGGCGGCGGGCGCCGGGTACGCGGCCGCGCTGCTGCTCGACGGCTGGGCCATGCTGGGCCGGCCCGACCTGCGGGCCGGCGAGGACGCGCTGCGGCGGTGGATCGCCGCCGCCTCCCTGGTCCGGGGCGACGGCCAGGTCGTGGTGGTCGCCGAACCGACGCTGCGGCCGGTGCAGGCGCTGGTGCGGTGGGACCCGGTGGGCCATGCCGTACGGGAACTCGCGGAGCGGTCCCAGCTCGGCTTCCCGCCGGTGTCCCGGATGGCGGCGGTGGCCGGCCGGGGCGAGGCCGTGGAGGCCTTCCTGGCCGGGGCCGGACTGCCGCCCGACGCGGAGGTCCTGGGGCCGGTACCGCTCCCGGGGCGGCGCGGGGAGCCGTCCCCGGGGGAGCGGGCGCTGGTCCGGGTCCCACCGGGCAGCGGAGCCGCCCTCGCGGCCGCCCTGAAGTCGGCGCAGGCGGCCCGGCTGGCGAAGGGGGTTCCGGCGGCGGAGGCCGTCCGGGTCCGGATCGACCCACCCGACATCGGCTGACGGGCCGCGCCGGCGAGCGGCACCGACGGGCCGCCCTGACGGGCCGCGCCGGCGAGGTGCGAGCGAGGCCGTCGCCGAACGCCGAAACCCCCGGTGGGGCGACCCGTACGGTCGTCCCGCCGGGGGCGGAATCGGGCGCGGCGATCCGGCGCGGCCGGCCGTCGGGTGTCGGCGTCCCGGCGGCAGGAGGACCCCTCAGCCGTTGCGCGGACCGGGGAAGGCGGGGGAGCGGGGGACCTCTCCGAGCCCCCGCGCGGGAACGCCCGCGGCAGCGGCTGCCTGGGCCTCCTCGCGCACCGGCTGCGGCGGCATCGAGCGGGCCGCCGGGACGGTCGGCAGCGGCCCCATGGTCCGGGTGGTCGTCCCCTCGGCCACCGGGTCCGCGGACTCGGCGGACTGCGCCCGCCGGGCCCCGTACCGGCGGTGCACGGCCTGCTTGGTGACACCGAGCGCAGAACCGACCGCGTCCCACGAGAAACCGAGCGAGCGGTCGAAGTCCACCGCCGCGGTGACCAGTGTCTCGACGCTGTCCCGCAGCTCCTGCGCGAGGCGGACGGTCGGCGCGGGCGCCCGGCCGTAGACGACGAAGCCGGTGGAGGGACCCGATCGGCGCGGGCGGTACACGTTGCCGAGCTGGGCGGTGAGCGTACGCAGGGCATCCACCTGCCGGCGAACCCGCTCGATGTCCCGTACCAGGAGGTGCAGGCTGGCCCGGGCTTGAGCGTCGTGGGTGGCGTGGTCGGCCATGAAGAAGCCTCTCGAACCGGTGCTGAAGGGCGGATCGGGCCGCAGACACCGTTCGCACGCGGCCCGTTTTGGTCAATCTCTCTTGACAACGCGCCACCCGTCGCCCAGGTCACGCTGTGGGGGCGTGTCGGCATATGCGAGGGGCGCGCGCATGTGTGTACGCCCCCTCAACACCACAGGTGGGCGGTCCGACCCGCGCCCCATAGACTGGTGCGCTGCTGACAGCCGAGATAGCGAGGTAGTCCCCCAGTGAAGCTCGTCTTCGCAGGCACCCCCGAGGTCGCCGTACCCGCCCTGGACGCCCTGATCGCCTCCGGGCGGCACGAGGTCGCCGCCGTCATCACCCGGCCCGACGCACCGGCCGGCCGGGGCCGCCACCTCGTCGCCAGCCCGGTCGCCGAACGCGCCGAGGAAGCGGGCATCGAGGTGCTCAAGCCCGTCCGCCCCCGCGACCCGGACTTCCAGGCCCGGCTGCGCGAGATCGACCCGGACTGTTGCCCGGTCGTCGCCTACGGCGCCCTGCTCCCCAAGAGCGCCCTCGACATCCCCCGGCACGGCTGGGTCAACCTGCACTTCTCGCTGCTGCCCGCATGGCGCGGAGCCGCGCCCGTCCAGCAGTCGATCATCGCGGGGGACCAGGTCACCGGCGCCTCCACCTTCCGCATCGAGGAAGGCCTGGACACCGGCCCGGTCTACGGCGTCCTCACCGAGGAGATCCGGCCCACCGACACCAGCGGCGACCTGCTCACCCGGCTCGCCTTCGCCGGGTCCGGACTGCTCGCCGCCACCATGGACGGCATCGAGGACGGCACCCTGCGCGCCGTCGAGCAGCCCCACGACGGGATCTCCCACGCGCCCAAGATCACCGTGGAGGACGCCCGGATCGACTGGACCGCTCCCGCGATGCGCGCCGACCGCGTCGTCCGCGGCTGCACGCCGGCCCCGGGCGCGTGGACCGTCTTCCGCGGGGAACGCCTCAAGCTGATCTCGCTCGGCCTGGTGCCCGACCGCACGGACCTGGAACCGGGCGAGCTGGCCCCCGCCAAGAACAACGTGTACGCCGGCACCGGCTCGCACGCCGTGGAGCTGCTGTGGGTGCAGCCGCAGGGCAAGAAGCCGATGCGGGCCGCCGACTGGGCGCGCGGGGTGCGGATCGCTCCCGGCGAGCGGCTCGGCGGAGCCGACGTAGGCTGATCGGTGGCGACGTCCGAGCGCGGACGTCCCCCCCGTCCCACCCCCGCAGCCCCCACCCCGCAAGACCCGTAGCACTCGTAGCACTCGTAAACCCCGGAGCACCTTTCACGTGAGCGAACAGCCCCGTCAGCCCCGTCGCAAGCCCGCCCCCGCAGGGGCGGGCGGCAAGCAGGCCAAGCCCTACCGCCGGCCCCAGAAGGACCCCGTCCGGATGCTGGCCTTCGAGGTGCTGCGGGCGGTGGACGAGCGCGACGCCTACGCCAACCTCGTACTGCCGCCCCTGCTGAAGAAGGCCCGCCAGGACGAGAACTTCCAGGCGCGCGACGCGGCGCTGGCCACCGAGCTGGTCTACGGGACGCTGCGCCGCCAGGGCACCTACGACGCCGTCATCAAGGCGTGCATCGACCGCCCGCTGCGGGAGGTGGACCCGCCGGTGCTGGACGTGCTCTCGCTCGGCGCCCACCAGCTGCTCGGCACCCGCATCCCCACGCACGCGGCGGTCTCGGCGAGCGTGGAACTGGCCCGGGTGGTGCTCGGGGACGGGCGCGCCAAGTTCGTGAACGCCGTCCTGCGGAAGATCGCCGCGCACGACCTGGACGCCTGGCTGGAGCGCGTCGCCCCGCCCTACGAGGACGACGCCGAGGAACACCTCGCGGTGTACCACTCGCACCCCAGGTGGGTCGTCAGCGCCCTGTGGGACGCGCTAGGCGGCGGGCGCGCGGGCATCGAGGACCTGCTGGAGGCCGACAACGAACGCCCCGAGGTGACCCTGGTGGCCCGCCCGGGCCGGTCCACTCCGGAGGAGCTGCTGGAGGCGGTCGGCGAGGACTCGGCGCTGCCGGGCCGCTGGTCGCCGTACGCCGTCCGGATGGCCGAGGGCGGCGAACCGGGCGCGCTGGAAGCGGTCCGCGAGGGCCGCGCGGGCGTGCAGGACGAGGGAAGCCAGCTGGTGGCCATGGCGCTGGCGGCCGCACCGGTCGAGGGCCGCGACGAGCGGTGGCTCGACGGCTGCGCCGGCCCGGGCGGCAAGGCGGCGCTGCTCGCGGCGCTCGCGGCGCAGCGCGGAGCGTTCCTGCTGGCCTCGGAGAAGCAGCCGCACCGGGCCCGGCTCGTGGAGCGCGCGCTCGCGGGCAACCCGGGCCCGTACCAGGTCATCGCGGCCGACGGCACTCGCCCGGCATGGCTGCCGGGCTCCTTCGACCGGGTCCTGATGGACGTCCCGTGCTCGGGCCTGGGCGCGCTGCGCCGCCGCCCGGAGGCCCGCTGGCGCCGCCGCCCGGAGGACCTGGAGGGCTTCGCGCCGCTCCAGCGCGGGCTGCTGCGCGAGGCGCTGTCGGCGGTTCGGGTGGGCGGCGTCGTCGGCTACGCCACGTGCTCGCCGCACCTGGCGGAGACCCGGGTCGTCGTGGACGACGTCCTGAAGGGCCGCGGTGCGGGCCACTCCCCGGTGTCCGCGGAACTGATCGACGCGAGGCCCTTCATGGCGGGAGTCCCGGCCCTGGGCGACGGCCCGGACGTCCAGCTGTGGCCCCACCTGCACGGCACGGACGCGATGTACCTGGCGCTGCTGAGGCGGACGGCGTAGCGAGTCGCCGGTTCCCCGTCGTCCGTGCTGGCCCACGGGATGCCCCGGGCCACCACGGACGACGGCTCCGGGGGCTTCTCCTCGAGGCTCCCGCCTTCCGAAGCCCCCGCCGCACCCCCCCGGACACGCCCGGCCGGATACCGCCCCCCGGGGTCGCTCGTGCACCACCCGGTCCCGGCTGTACCGCGCCCGGTCGTCCCGTTCCGCCCTGTGCGGGGCGACTTGCGGGGTCGTGGCCGGAACCCGGTGGGGGCATGGCAGGCTTGGGGCATGGCCGCTCAGATTTATCCCAGCATCCTGTCCGCCGACTTCGCCCGACTCGCCGAGGAGGCGAAGGCCGTCGAGGGGGCCGACTGGCTGCACGTCGACGTCATGGACAACCACTTCGTCCCGAACCTGACCCTCGGCATGCCGATCGTGGAATCGCTGAGCAGGGCCACGGACACTCCGCTGGACCTCCACCTGATGATCGAGGACCCGGACCGCTGGGCCCCCCAGTACGTGGAGGCCGGAGCGGGATCGGTCACCTTCCACGCCGAGGCGGCCGCCGCGCCCGTGCGGCTCGCGCGGGAGATCCGGGCCAAGGGGGCGCGGGCCTCGATGGCGCTCAAGCCCGCGACGCCGATCGAACAGTACGAGGACATCCTCCCCGAGCTCGACATGCTGCTGATCATGACGGTCGAGCCCGGCTTCGGCGGCCAGCCCTTTCTGGACATCATGCTCCCGAAGATCCGCCGTACCCGGGAGCTGATCGCCAAGCACGGTCTGGAGCTGTGGCTCCAGGTCGACGGCGGGGTCTCCGCCTCGACCATCGAACGGTGTGCCGAGGCCGGCGCGGACGTGTTCGTGGCCGGCAGTGCGGTCTACGGGGCGGTCGATCCGGCCACCGCCGTGCGCACGCTGCGTGAGCAGGCGGGTGCGGCGATCGCAGCCGCGCCGTGGGCTTGCGACCACTGAACCAAGGGTTGATGAACAGCTCGGTGAACGGGAGCTGTCCAGGCTGATCAACGGCCGTCGGATCTGACAGGATGAACGGCGAGTCGAGAGTGTGAACAGCAGTGAGGAGAGCGCGGTGTCTGCAATGTCGGCGGGACGGTCAGCCCTGCGGATGGGACCCGCGGAGCTGGTGCAGGCGGCGGCCATGGCCCGCCGCTTCTACCTGGAGGGCAAGTCCAAGATCCAGATCGCCGAGGAGTTCGGCGTGAGCCGCTTCAAGGTGGCCCGGGTCCTGGAGACCGCCCTCGAACGCGACCTCGTACGGATCGAGATCCGGGTACCGGCCGAACTCGATGCCGAGCGGTCGGACGCGCTCCGGGCCCGGTACGGGCTCCGGCACGCCGTCGTCGTGGAGTCGCCCGCCGACACCACCGAGGACGCGCCCGACCCGGAGAACCTCGGGGCGGTCGCGGCCGACCTGCTGGGCGAGCTGGTCAACGAAGGCGACGTGCTCGGCCTGGCGTGGGGGCGGTCGACCATCCACATGGCCGCTTCCCTGCACCGGCTGCCGCAGTGCACCGTGGTGCAGCTGACCGGCGTGTACGACGCGGGGACCGCCGAGCGCGGTTCGGTCGAGGCCGTGCGCCGGGCCGCCCAGGTCTCGGGCGGTGACGCGCACCCGATCTACGCGCCGATGCTGCTGCCCGATCCGGCGACCGCGGCCGCGCTGCGCAGCCAGACGGGGATCGCGCGCGCCTTCGAGTACTTCGACAAGGTGACGGTCGCGGCGGTGTCGATCGGCTCGTGGGAGCCGGGCATCTCGACCGTGCACGACATGCTGACCGACGAAGAGCGGGAGCACTACGCCTCGCTGGGTGTGGCGGCGGAGATGTCCGCGCACCTGTTCGACGCCGAGGGGCGTCGTGTCGGCCGGGACCTCGGCGAGCGGTGCATCACCGTCGAGGCGGACCGACTGCGGCGGATCCCCGAGGTCGTGGCGATCGCGGGCGGGCTGCGCAAGGCCTCCGCGATCGGGGCCGTGCTGAGGTCGGGGCTGGTGACCAGTCTCGTCACGGACACGGCGGTCGCCGACTACCTCCTCACCGAGTCGGCCCCCGGGCTGCGGCCGGCGTTGGACCGGGCCGACCCGGACGACTGATGCGGTTTGACCGGGCATGACGGGCCGCGGCGGCCGCTGTTGCCGCCGTCGGTGCGGATGGTGCTGGAATTGAGATCCGAACGGCGGGCCGCGCGGCGGCCCGCGGGGCGCATACTGGTTCCAATGACAAAGTCAGCAGTACCTCGCCGCCATTTGCCGTCCAGCCCGTTCAAGGCCCCCGTGGAGCAGCCCATCCGGCACTTCAACGTCGGCGACCGGGTTACCCACGACGAGCACGGCCTCGGCCGTGTCGTCGGAATCGAGGAGGGGATCGCTGTTCTCGTCGACTTCGGTTCGGTCCAGAAGCGAATCCTGAGTCCCTACACCAAGATGGCCGCACTCTGAGGCCACCGGGCGATTCGCTAGCGAATCGGATATTTGGCACGATCGGTGCATGATCTTTCGGAACGTGCCCCGATCGTTGCTGCGTTTGCTGGGGGCCCTGTTCCTGTGCGCCGCACTGGTCGGTGCGGCGGGTTGTGGCGGGCAGGAACCCGCACCTGCCGCCGCCTCCCGCACGAGTGCCTCCGCCGTCCCGGAGTGGGCGAAGGGCATGGCCACCGTACGGGCCGACGGGCTGCCGCAGCAGGCCCGTGACGTTCTCGCGCTCATCGACGAGGGCGGGCCGTACCCCTACCGGCAGGACGGCACGGTCTTCGGGAACTTCGAGAAGGCCCTGCCCGAGCAGAAGCGTGGCTACTACCACGAGTACACCGTGCGGACGCCGGGAGAGCGTGATCGCGGAGCCCGGCGGATCGTGACGGGTGGGGGTGGGGAGTTCTTCTACACGGACGACCACTACGACACCTTCAAGGCGGTTCTCCGATGAGCCTGGACCCGCAGCCGCTCGCCCCGGCCCTCGAAGCCGCCGAAGCCGCGGGCCGGACGACCGTACGGCTGGACCTGAGCGGGGTACGGGACAAGTCCGAGCTGATGCGGCGGTGCGGGGACGCCTTGCGGCTGCCGGAGTGGGTCGGCGGGAACTGGGACGCGTTGGCCGATGCGCTGCGGGACCTGTCGTGGTTGCCGGTGCCGCGGGGTGGGGGGTGGCTGGTGGCGGTGACGTCGTGGCGGGGTTACGCCGATGCCCGGCCGGGCGAGTGGGAGACGCTGGTCGAGGTGCTGGAGGAAGCCGTGGGTTTCTGGCGGGAGCCGGGGCCTGGCGGCGGGCCGGGGCTGGTGGTGGTGCTGGCCGAGGCCGAGGCCGGGCCCGGGCCGGTTGCCGGGGCTCCGCCCCGGACCCCGCACCTCAAGCGCCGGCGGGGCTGAAAGAGCGCCTCAAACGCCGGCGGGGCTGAAGGAGCGCCTCAAACGCCGGCGGGGCTGGGGTGGGCCGGGCGGGGTTGGAAGGGCGCCTCGAACGTTGGCCCAGTGGGGCCGGAGAAGCTGGGGTGGGGGCAGGCTACGGGCCTGCCCCCTGGGTCAGTTCTGGGTCGTGTTCGGGATCCAGGGTGGGGTTTGGCCCCAGGACCAGACCGGGATCTTGGCCGCGTCGACCGGGGGTGGGTTGGGGCCCGAGTAGATCAGGGCCATGCGGGTGCCCCACTCGATGTAGTAGGCGAACACTCCCCGGAACTCCGGGTCCGTCGGGAGGCCGACCTCGTCGGCCGTGTCCATCAGCAGGTCCACCCAGCGGCGGCGCTGCCGTTCGGTGATCGCCCGGCCCAGGTGCTTGGTGGCCATGTGCTGGTGGCCGCCGTGGTGGGCGGTGTAGTCCGAAGGGCCGCCGAAGACCTCTGACAGCCAGACCGCGACGTGCTGCGGGTGTTCCGAGTCCATGCCGGCGAAGACCGGGGCCAGGATCTCGTCCTGCAGGGCGTGGGCGTAGAAGGCGTCCGTGAGGCGGTTCATCGCCTCCGCTCCGCCCATCCACTCGTAGATGGTGGGTGTGGTGCTCATCGTTATCCGGCGGCCTTTCCCGTGCCCACGACGCCCGTCACGAGATAGTGCTGCATCTCCTCGATGGCCGTCACGTACGGACGGATCGCGTTGAAGAAGGCCGGGAAGTGCTCGCCCTTGCGGAACCCGCCCAGGTGCTCCTCGATCGAGGTCCAGCGGATCCGCAGGATGTAGCGCTCCTTCTCCTCCTCGCAGCGGGCCAGCTCGTAGTCGATGCACTCGGGGGATGCGGCCAGGGACTCGGCGGCCCGGGCGTACGCCTCCTCGAAGGCCGACTGGTCGTCCAATGCGATCCGGTAGCGGATGTATTCGACGGTGGTGGTCATGGGTGCGTGCCTCTCCCTGGGTATAGGTCGTCGCCAGCCTTACGCGATCACGCGCCGCCGTGGGGCGGATTCGTCATTCGGACCCGGACTTCATGGAGTCGGTCGGTTCGGAGACGTCGGGGCCCTGGGCGCGGACCCGCTGGACCTCGTCCAGTGAGCCGCGCAGCTCGGTCAGCCACTCGTCCGTGTTGCGGCCGACGAGCCGGACGCACCAGGCGAGGGCGTCGGCCCGACTGCGGGCCACGCCGCCGGCGACCAGGGTGTCGAGCACCTGGCGCTCGGACTGGCGCAGGCGGGTCATCACCGGGACGGCGAGGTGGGTGAACAGGGTCGTCTCCTCACCCACCCGCACGCCCCAGGCGACCTTCCGGCGGTAGAGCTCTTCGGCCTCGCGGGCCACTTCGATGCGCTGTTCGCGGGTGCGTTCGCGGAACTCCTTGACCGATTCGGCCGCCGGTATGACGCCGACGACCGTGATCTCCTCGCGGTCGAGGGTGACCGAGTCCAGGGACTCGTAGACGTCGACCGGCAGGCGCTCGGCGAACCACGCGCGGAGCTGTTCGCTCTGTTCTGCTGTAATCATGTAATCAACGTTGCATCCGTTGCGACCTTGATCGCAAGGCTCGCGGCGTTCGCTCTCAGCCCATCGAGCGGTAGCGGTGGATCAGCGACACGGCCATCGCTCCCTCACCCACCCCCGAGGCGACCCGTTTCACCGAGTGGGCGCGGACGTCGCCCGCCGCGAAGACTCCGGGGACGCTCGTCTCCAGGGGGTACGGGGCGCGCTCCAGGCTCCACTCGGCCGGCAGTTCGCCGCCGTTGGAGATCAGGTCCGAACCGGTGAGGACGAAGCCGTACTCGTCGCGCTCGACGACGCCCGCGAGCCAGTCGGTGTGCGGGCGGGCGCCGATGAAGGTGAACATGAAGCGGGCCGGGATCTCGGTGTCCTCGCCCGTGTCCGCGTCGTGGAGGGTGAGGCGCTCCAGGTGCTCCTCGCCGTCCAGCCGGACCACCGTCGTGCGCACCTTCACTTCGATGTTCGGGGTGCGGTCGATCTCGTCGATCAGGTAGCGCGACATGCTCGCGTCCAGGGAGGCCGCGCGGACCAGGATCGTCACGCGGGCGGCGTACTTGGCGAAGTGCACTGCCGCCTGGCCCGCGGAATTGGCCCCGCCGACGATGAACACGTGCTGCGAGATGCAGGCCGAGCTTTCCGTGGTGGCCGCGCCGTAGTAGAGGCCGGCACCCTCGAAGCGGTCCGCGCCGGGGGCGTCGAGGCGGTTGTACGAGACCCCGGTGGCCAGCAGGACCGTCTCGGCGGAGATCTCGGTGCCGTCCGCCAGGGTCAGGATCTTGGCCGGGTCGTCCCGGGTCAGCGAGACCACCTCGACCGGGTGCAGGATCTCGGCGCCGAACCGGGAGGCCTGGATGGTGGCCCGGCGGGTCAGGTCGCCGCCCGAGAGGCCCGAGGGGAAGCCGAGGTAGTTCTCGATCAGGCTGGACGTGCCCGCCTGGCCGCCGGGGGCGCGGGAGTCCAGCATGAGGGTCGACAGGCCCTCCGAGGCCGAGTAGACCCCCGCCGCCAGCCCCGCCGGGCCCGCGCCGACGATGACGCACTCGTAGTGCGGGCGGGAGGCGGTGGTGGCCAGGCCCAGGCGCTGGGCGAGCTGGGTGTCGGTCGGGGCCGAGAGCACCGATCCGTCCGGGAAGCGGACGAGGGGGAGCGCCCCGTCGGGCTGGGCTGCGATCAGGGTCAGCGCCTCGGGGTCCCGCTCGACGTTGAGGAAGCGGAACGGCTGGCCGTTGCGGGTGAAGAAGTCCCGCACGGCGTGGGTGCCGGGGGAGACGAGGTGGCCGGCGACGATGATCCCGTCGTACGCCGGCCGGTAGGTGGCCAGCCAGTCCGACAGCAGGTCGTCCAGGACCGGGAAGAGCCGCTCGTGGGGCGGGTCCCAGGGCTTGAGCAGGTAGTAGTCCAGCCGGACCCGGTTGATGGCGGTGATCGCGGCGTCGGTCTCCGCGTAGGCCGTCAGCAGGACGCGCCGGGCGTCCGGGAAGCGGCTGACCGCCTCCAGCAGGAACTCGACGCCGGTCACGTCCGGCATGCGCTGGTCCACGAGGAACAGCGCCGGGTCGTGGCCGCGTTCGTCGAGGGAGTCCAGGATCTTCAGGGCGTCGGCCGCCGAGGAGGCCCCGAGCACCCGGTAGCGGTCACCGTAGGCGCTGCGCAGGTCGCGGCGGACGGCGCGCAGCACCTGCGGGTCGTCGTCCACGGCGAGGATGACCGGCTTCTTGTGCTCCGCGCGTTCGGCGGCCGCGGCCGCCGAGGTGGTGGCGGCGGCGGAACCCTCCGGGGCCGCGCTCATGCCGGGTCCAGCATCAGCTGGTCGGCGTAGCACCAGGCCCAGTCCTCGCCGGGCTCGTGGGAAGCCGCGATGGCGTGCTCGGTGGTCCGGTAGTGCCGGGTGGCGTGACGGTTCCTCGACGAGTCGCAGCATCCGACGTGCCCGCAGCTGAGGCACATCCGCAGGTGCACCCAGGTGTCGCCGGCGATGAGGCACTCCTCGCAGCCCACGGCCGTGGGTTTCACCGGACGTATCTGATCGATGTGTGTGCACAACAGGTCCATCGTCATCGTCCCCGTCCCTCTCCTCGTGCTCTTGCCCGTGCTGTTGCTCGTTCATCAAGTCGGCTCGTGCGCCCGTGATTCACGGCGCGTCCAGACCATAGGTCGGAGCCCCGGGAACGGTTCATCGATTCGGCCGAAGTCAGGTAGTCCTGAAGGTACTTCCTGACGTCTGCGGACGACTTCCTGAGGTGCTGCCACGAGCTGGCCCGCTACCTCACGAAGTCGCATACCAGCGCTTTGACGAAGCCCCTGGGCGCGGCCAGTGTGGTGGACGCCAACGACAACAGGCGGCGCCTGGAGGAATACGTGAGCAGAAAGATTCTGGTCATTGTCTCCGAACACGGTTACTGGGCCGAGGAACTGATAGGTCCCGTATCGAAGTTCGACGAGCGGGGCTACGAGGTCATATTCGCCACGCCGACCGGAAAGCGTGCACACGCTCTTCCGCCGAGCCTCGACGCGAACTACATCGATCCCCCGCTGGGACGCTCGGTCACCACCGAGGAGAACGCCCGGCTGGGGCGGGAGTTCGAGCAGTCGAGCCGGCTGGACTCGCCGCTCGACATCGAGGCGTGGGTCCCCGAGCGTCCGTACACGAGCGACGAGGGCTATCTGCCCAAGCTGGAGCAGTACCACCGCGATCTCGACAAGCTCGACGCCGACGTCGCCGGGTACGACGCGATCCTCATCGTCGGCGGCAGCGGCCCGATCGCGGACCTCGCCAACAACGAGCGCGTGCACGCCCTGATCCTGGCCTTCCAGAAGGCCGGCAAGGTCGTCGCCGCCGAGTGCTACGGGGTCGCCTGCCTGGCGTTCGCCCGGGACTGGGGCGACCGCCGGAGCATCATCTGGGGCAAGCACGTGACCGGCCACTGCAAGGAGTACGACTACAAGGACGGCACCGGATTCCTCGGTACCGACTTCAACATGGGGCCGCCGCCGTATCCGCTGGAGTACATCCTGCGCGACGCGACGGGCCCGCGCGGCGCGTACCACGGGAATTTCGGCAAGCCGGTATCGGTCATCGTCGACTTCCCCTTCGTCACCGGACGTTCCACCCCCGACTCGTACCTCACGGGGCAGAAGATCGTGGAAGTCCTGGAGGACGGTCTCACCCGATACGGCTGGTGATCCCGGAAGCCGCAGGGAAATCGCAGAGTTGAGGGGGAATTCATGGAAGCCACTCCCGGACGGGAAAGGCTGATCGAGCAGTTCAAGGCCGACGGCCTGAATGTGATGTTCGGAAATCCGGGGACGGTGGAACAGGGATTCCTCGACGCGGTGGACGCGGCGGAGGACTTCCACTACGTCCTCGCCCTCCAGGAGACCGTGGCCGCCGGCATCGCCGACGGGTACGCCCGGGCGACCGGCGGCGCGGCCCTGCTCCAACTGCACTCCGGCGTCGGCCTGGGCAACGGCATCGGCATGCTCTACCAGTCGCTGCGCGGCCACACCCCGCTCGTCGTGGTCGCCGGTGACGCCGGGGTCCGCTACGACGCCATGGACGCGCAGATGGCGTCCGATCTGGTGGCGATGGCCAAACCGGTGACCAAGTACGCGACCCGGGTCACCGACCGGCACTCGGTCCTGCGCACCGTCCGGCGGGCCGTGAAGATCGCGCTCACCCCGCCCCGCGGGCCCGTGTTCGTGGCGCTGCCCATGGACGTGCTGGACGAGCTCAACTCCGAGCCCGTCCTGCCCTCCACGCAGGTGCTCACCGACGTGTCGCCCTCGCCGGCCTCGGTGGGCCGGGCGGCCGAGCTGCTCGCCTCCGCCGAGCGGCCGATCGTCCTGGTCGGGGACGGGGTCGCGCTCTCCGGGGCGCAGAACGAGCTCGTCGCCGTCGCCGAGCTGCTGGGCGCCGACGTGTACGAGGTCGACTCGTCCGAGGTGAACATCGCGGCCTCGCACCCGCTGCGGCGGGGCCAGACCGGGCACATGTTCGGCCCGCACAGCAAGGAGCTCGTCGGGGACGCCGACGGGGTGCTGATCGTCGGCACCTATGTCTTCCCGGAGGTCTTCCCCGAGCTGGAGAGCCCCTTCAAAGCGGGCGCCAGGGTCGTCCACATCGACCTCAACGCCTACGAGATCGCCAAGAACCACCCGGTGGACCTGGGCCTGGCCGCCGATCCCAAGCAGGCGCTGCGCGCGCTGGCCGGCGTACTGGAGCGGCGGCTCGGCCCGCAGCAGCGGGCCGCCGCTGCCGCGCGCCTCGACGTACGGACCCGGGAGCGGGTCCGCGAGGTGCGGGAGGCCCGCTCGGCCCCGGACGACGGCACGCCGATGGCCGTCTTCCTGAAGACCCTGGCCGAGCGCACCGGCGGGGACCTGATCGTCTTCGACGAGGCGCTGACCACCTCGCCGCTGGTCACCCGGTACCTGCCGGCGGAACGTCCCGGCGACTACCACCTCACCCGGGGCGGCTCGCTCGGCGTGGGCTTCCCGGGCGCGGTCGGGGCCAAGCTGGCCCGGCCGGAGCGGCTGGTGGTCGGCTTCGCGGGCGACGGCGGGTCCATGTACACGTACCAGGCGCTGTGGACGGCGGCCCGGCACGGCATCGACGCCAAGTTCGTCGTGTGCAACAACCGCAAGTACCGGCTGCTGGACGACAACATCGCCCAGTACTGGCGGGAGCGGGACATCCCGGAGCACGGCTTCCCGCACTCCTTCGACCTCTCCCACCCCGAGATCGACTTCGCCGGGCTGGCCCGGTCGCTCGGCGCCGGCGGGACGCGCGTGGAGAAGCCGGACGAGGCGGTCGCCGCCGTGGGCCGGATGCTGTCCCACCCCGGACCCTTCCTCGTGGACATCCAGATCTGACCAGAGCACTCACGCAGCACGGACAGGAGGAGACCGCATGCCCGCCGAGCGGCAGCTGACCGAGGACGCGATCCGCAGTTTCGCCGAGAACTGGTACGTGGCGCTGGACCAGCACGTGGGTCCGGACGACGTGCTCGCCCTGATCACCGAGGACCTGGAGTTCAAGGTCCCCGAGGACACCTTCCTCGGACACGAGGGGTTCGGCCGCTGGTACGCGGCCGTCACCCACCGCTTCTTCGACGAGGTCCACACCGTCACGAAGGTGGAGCCCGTCATCGAGGGCGACCGGGCGGTCGTCCGGGTCCTCGTCAACTGGCAGGCCAAGATCTGGGACCCGCCGGCCGCCCGCAGCCAGTGGCTCGGCTTCGACGCCGACCAGACCTGGACGGTCGTGGCCGGCCCGGACGGACCGCTGATCAAGCAGTACACCGTCAACGACCTGGCGCCGATGCCCGGTTCCGGCTCGCTCTGAGCGCCGGCGAAGGAGGAGCGACGATGACCGAAGTGACACGGGAACGGGTCGAGGCGGCCTATGCCGCCCTCGGCTCCGGCGACCGGGCGCGCATCCTGGAGTACTACTCCGAGGACCTGCGCTGGCTGGTGCCGGGCAGCCACCCGCTGGCCGGCTGGTACGAGAGCCTGGACGCCTTCCTGGAGCTGATGGGGCAGACCCACAAGCTCACGGGCGGCACCTTCCGGATGGACATCCAGGCCGTCCTCGTCGGCGAGGACTGCAGCGCCGACGTGTGCCGCAACGTGGCCCTGCGGGACGGCGCGGACGAGACGAGCACGTCTGCGTACGAGCGGATGGACTACCCGGTCTTCCACTTCATGCGGTGGCGCGGCGGCCGGATCGTCGAGGGCCGGGACGGGCTCTTCGGGGACTCGGCGACCGCCTTCAGCCAATTCTGGGCGCCGTTCGCGCCCGACGGAACCCGCAGGGACCGATAGGGGGTCGAGCGCGATGGACCGACACGAGAGCCACACCGAAATCCTCCGAAAGTACTACGAGTACGCCAACGCCGGGGACTGGGACCGCTGGTGCGACCTGTTCGCCGACGACCAGGTCATGGACGAGCAGCTCGCCGGCCACATCGAGGGCCTGGACGTGCTGCGCTCGATGATGAAGGGCATGGGGACGATGTACCGGGTCTTCCGGAACGAGCCCGTGCACTTCCTCGTCGACGGCGAGAAGGCCGCGGCCGTCTCCCACCTGACCGCGGTCAGCGCCTCCGGCGAGCCCATCGAGGCCGAGGTCATGAACTTCTTCCGGATCGTGGACGGAAAGATCGCCTACATGGCGAACTACCACGACACGGTTCCCTTCCAGGTGCTGAGCCAGGACTGAGGGGGATCCGTGAGCGTCGAAGAGTACGACTACATCGTCGTGGGATCCGGCACCGCCGGCAGCGTGCTGGCCGACCGGCTCTCCGAGGACCCTGACGTCTCCGTGCTGGTCCTGGAAGCGGGCGGCTCCCGCATCCCGCCCGAGGTGGACGACCCGTCCTCCTGGTACAAGCTCCTCGGCGGGCCGGTGGACTGGGGCTATACCAGCACCCCGCAGCCCGGACTCGGCGGCCGCCGTACGTACGAACCGCGCGGCAAGGCCCCCGGCGGCAGCAGCAACCTCTACATCATGATGCACATCCGCGGCCACGCCTCGGACTTCGACAACTGGGCCTACCAGGGCGCCGCCGGCTGGTCCCACGAGGACGTGCTGCCCTACTTCGCCCTGCTGGAGGGCCAGGAGGACGTCACCGCCGCCACCACGGGCACCCGGGGCCCGCAGCGGATCACCAACGCCGGGCGGCACGGCCCCAACCCGGTCTCCCGCGCCTTCATCGACGCCGCCGTCGAGCTGGGCCACCAGGAGATCGCCGACTTCAACACCGACGGCCCCCGGCGCGGCCTCTTCGGCACCGGCTGGCACCACATCGACGTGGCCGACGGCCGCCGCCAGGGCGCCCTCGCCGCCTACCTGGAGCCGGCGCTGCGGCGCGCCAACCTGACCCTGCGCACCAACGCGCAGAGCACCCGGCTGCTGTTCGACGGGGACACCTGCACGGGCGTCGAGTACGTCCAGCTGAAGGCTCCCGCCGACTTCCCGGGCCGGACCGTCCGGGACGGCCACAGCAGCGCCGCGGCGCCCGGGCTGCACACCGTACGGGCCCGCCGCGAGGTGGTCGTGGCGGCCGGGGCGATCGAGTCCCCGAAGCTGCTGCTGCTCTCCGGCATCGGCCACCCGGAGCAGCTGCGCGAGCACGGCATCGAGGTCACCGCGGCCCTGCCCGGGGTCGGCGAGAACTTCCACAACCACGTCCTGACCGGGCTGATGGCCGAGGTCACCCAGGAGCTCCCGCCGCCGGCGCAGAACCTGTCGGAGAGCGCTCTATTCCTGTCCTCGCAGCCCGGGCTGCCCGCCCCCGACCTGCAGATCGCCTTCGTCCACGTGCCGTTCGACGTGATCGTCGGCCAGGACCACCCCCACACGGTGTCCATCCTGCCCGGTGTCGTACGGCCCGTCTCGCGCGGTTGGATCAAGCTGGCGAGCGCCGACCCGCTGGCCCACCCGCTGATCAACCCGAACTACCTGGGCGACCGGTGGGACCTGGAACGGATGGTGCAGGGCATCAAGATCGCCCGGGACATCTTCGCGACCTCCGCCTTCTCGCCCTGGTACAAGCAGGAGCTGCAACCCGGCCCCGGCTACGCGAGCGACGACGACCTGCGGACCTTCGCGAAGCAGAAGTCGGAGAGCTACCACCACCAGGCCGGCTCCTGCCGCATGGGCATCGACGACCTCTCCGTCGTCGACCCCGAGCTGCGGGTGCACGGCGTACGGAACCTGCGCGTGGTCGACGCGAGCGTGATGCCCGCGGTCCCGTCCGGCAACTGCCACACCGCCATCGCGATGATCGCCGAGCGCGCGGCGGACTTCCTGAAGGGAACCTCCCGTGTCTGACGCGGTGCTGCGCGAGGGCGCGCTGTCCGGGACCCGGATCGCGGTCCTGGTCGAGAGCGACTACTACGAGCCGGAGATCTTCTATTACCAGCACCGGTTCGCCGAGGAGGGCGCCGAGGTCGACTTCCTGACCCGGCTGTGGGGCAACGACTCCATCACCTTCACCGGGCACGAGTACCGGGCGCCCTTCACCGCCACGCAGTCCCTGGAGGGGCTGAGCGACGCGGAGCTGCGCCGGTACGCGGCGATCATCGTGCCCTCCGGCATGGTCGCCGACCGGCTGCGCTACACCGAGGACGTGGACGTCCTCGCTCCGGCGACCGAGCTGCTGCGCCGGGCCTTCGAGGAGCCGACGGTCCTCAAGGGGATCATCTGCCACGGCATGTGGCTGGCCTCCTCGATCCCGGACAAGATCCGCGGCCGCAAGGTGGTCTGCCACAACAACCTCATCGGTGACGTCCGGAACATGGGCGGGGAGTACGTCGACGAGGACGTGGTGGTCGACGGGGACCTGGTCACCGGCCGCACCGGAGCCCACCACCACCTGTTCGCCCGCCGGATCATCGAACTGATCGCGGCCGGCCGGGGCCGGGGAGCCGGCTGATGGCCGCCGGGCTGCGGTGGTCCCACGTGGGCCTGAACTGCACCGACCAGAAGACCACCGAGGAGTTCTACACCCGGTACTTCGGCTTCGCCCGGGCCCGGGTCGTCGACCTCGGGGAGGCGCAGATCGTGTTCCTGCGCAAGGGGGACGCGTACCTGGAGCTCTTCGCGGCCGGCGCCGCCGAACCGGCCCGCCCGGCACACGACGACGGGCCGCAGGCCCCCGGCCGGATGCGCCACCTGGCGTTCCAGACCGACAGCGTGGACGCGTTCCTGGCAGAGCTGGGCGACGCGGCGGAAGTGACCCTGGGACCACTGGACTTCGACGACTTCATCTGCGGCTGGCGGACCGTGTGGGTCCGCGATCCCGACGGGGTCATCGTCGAGGTCAGCCAGGGGTACGAGGACGACGGCTCTCACGACAAGGACGGTGCGTGACCCATGGCTGACGCCGTGACCTTCTCCTTCTCCGACACGATCGCGGGATACGTCACCCGCTTCGACTCCGGGGCCCGGCTGCTGAGGCTGAAGACCTCCGACGGGCGCGAGTTCGACGTCTCCCTCGCCGGTGACCCCAGTGCCGAGCTGGTCCGCAACCTGGACGAGCCCTACATCGACGCCTCCGGGCACATCGACGAGATGCTCTCGCCCGGCCGGTTCCTCTTCGTCTACGGGGTCCACTACCCGGAGCGCGGCGGGAGCTTCGACGCCAAGCGCCTGGTCTTCCTGGGCCGCGGGTCCGAGGACTACCGCTTCGAGGAGCCCAGCTGGTGGATCAAGCAGATCGAATCCCTGGCCGACTTCTACAAGCGGGCGCAGTTCGGCGACGGGCCGGTGGACTTCACCGAGTACCGCACCGAGATCCGGCTCGGCGGTGACAAGACCGCCAGCCACGTCCAGGAGACCGACACGATCTCCCGCCTCGTCTACGGCATGGCCTCGGCCTACCTGCTGACCGGCAAGGACGAGTACCTGGAGATCGCCGAGCGCGGCACCGAGTACCTGCGCAAACACATGCGGGTCGTGGACAGCGAGGAGGACGTGGTCTTCTGGTACCACGGCATCAGCGTCGACGGGGACAGCGAGCGCAAGCTCTTCACCTCGGAGTTCTCCGACGACTACGACGCGATCCCGATGTACGAGCAGATCTACGCGCTGGCCGGCCCCATCCAGACGTACCGGGTCACCGGTGACGTCCGGATCAAGAACGACGCGGACGCCACCATCAGGCTGTTCGACAAGTTCTTCTTCGACCCGGAGCAGGGCGGCTACTACTCGCACATCGACCCGATCCTCTTCAGCGCCGACCACGAGTCCCTCGGCGAGAACGCCGAGCGCAAGAACTGGAACTCGGTCGGCGACCACGCGCCCGCCTACCTGATCAACCTGTACCTGGCGACCGGCGACCAGAAGTACGCCGACTTCCTCGAGTACACCTTCGACACCATCGCGGACAAGTTCCCGGACTACGAGAACAGCCCCTTCGTCCAGGAGCGCTTCTTCCGCGACTGGTCGCACGACGCCGCCCACAGCTGGCAGCAGAACCGCGCGGTGGTCGGCCACAACCTGAAGATCGCCTGGAACCTGATGCGGATGAACTCGCTGAAGGCCAAGCCGGAGTACGAGCGGCTCGCCAAGAAGATCGGCGAGATCATGCCGGCGGTCGGCAGCGACGTGCAGCGCGGCGGCTGGTACGACGTCGTCGAGCGGATCAAGGAGGGCGACCAGGAGGCGTACCGGTTCGCCTGGCACGACCGCAAGGCCTGGTGGCAGCAGGAGCAGGCGATCCTCGCCTACCTCATCCTGAACGGCACGGTCGGCGGCGACGCGAACCTGCGCGAGGCCCGGCAGGCCCAGGCCTTCTACAACACCTTCTTCCTCGACCACGACGAGGGAGCCGTCTACTTCAACGTGCTCGCCAGCGGTACGCCGTACCTGCTCGGCACCGAGCGGCTCAAGGGCAGCCACTCGATGTCCATGTACCACTCGGCGGAGCTCTGCTACCTCTCCGCCGTCTACAACAACCTGCTCATCAACGGCCGGGAGATGGACTTCCACTTCCAGCCCGACCCGACGAACCTGCCCGACCGCATCCTGCGCGTCTCGCCCGACCTGCTTCCCGCCGGTTCGGTGAAGATCGCGTCCGTGGAGATCGACGAGAAGCCGTACACCGACTTCGACGCCGATGCCCTCACGGTCCGGCTGCCCGACGTGCAGAGCCGCGTGAAGGTCAAGGTCCGGCTGCGTCCGGTCGCCAAGAAGTAGCGCTCAACGGGGGGCGCCCCAACCAGAGGGGAATGCAATGACTCTCAACGTCAAGGAACGCCGGAACAAGACGGGCACCGTGCTCGTCGCCACCGGCGAGATCAACAGCGAGACATCCGGCTCGCTGCTCCAGGCGCTGCTGCCGCTGGTCCGCGAGGGCAAGCCGCTGAAGATCGACCTCACTGCGGTCACCTACGTCTCCAGCGCGGGCCTGCGCACCCTGCTCGTGGTCTACCGCGAGGCGCAGCACGCCGGCGTCGCCGTCACCCTCTACGGGGTGAGCGAGGAAGTCCGGTTCGTCATGTCGGCCACCGGGTTCCTCGACTTCTTCGAGACCGGCGAGGCCGTCGCCGCGGCCGCCAAGGCCAAGGCCAAGGCCGCGCGATGACCGAGACCCGGTCCGAGCAGGTGCTGCGCGTCGACGCGTACCCGACCCACGAGGTGGGCGGGTACCGCGTCCGCGCCGGCAAACCGTTCCCCTTCGGGGCCAACGTGGTCCCCGGCGGGGTCAGCTTCTCCGTCTTCTCCGACCAGGCCACCTCCATGACCCTGGTCATCTTCAAGCGCGGAGAACCCGAGCCGATGGCCGAACTGGAGTTCCCCGAGGAATTCCGTACCGGCAGCGTCTTCGCCATGACCGTCTTCGGCCTCGACCACGAGAACATCGAATACGGGTACCGGGCCGACGGCCCCTACGACCCGGTCACCGGCCACCGCTTCGACGCCCGACAGGTGCTCTCCGACCCCTACGCCCGGCTGATCGCCGGCCGCGACGTGTGGGGCGTGGAGCCGGACCGCAGCCGCGGCTACCAGTACCGCTCCCGCGTCTGCCTCCAAGACTTCGACTGGGGCGACGACACCCCGCTGGGCATCCCCGCCGAGGACCTCGTCGTGTACGAGACCCACGTGCGCGGCTTCACCCGGCACCCCTCCTCGCAGGTCACCGCACCCGGCACCTTCGCGGGACTGCGCGAGAAGATTCCGTACCTGAAGGAACTCGGGATCAACTGCATCGAGCTGCTCCCGGTGTTCGAGTTCGACGAGAGCGACAACCCGCGCACCAACCCGGAGACCGGCGAGCAGCTCTTCGACTACTGGGGCTACAACACCGTCTCGTTCTTCGCGCCCAAGGCCGGCTACGCGGCCACCGGACGCTACGGCATGCAGGGCGACGAGTTCCGCACCCTGATCAAGGACCTGCACGCGGCCGGCATCGAGGTCATCCTCGACGTCGTCTTCAACCACACCGCCGAGGGCAACGAGCAGGGCCCGACGATTTCCTTCAAGGGGCTCGACAACGCCACGTACTACATGCTCACGCCCGAGGGGTACTACTTCAACTTCAGCGGGACCGGCAACACCGTCAACTGCAACCACCCCGTCGTGCGCAACTACGTGCTCGACTGCCTGCGCCACTGGGTCGCCGACTACCACATCGACGGCTTCCGCTTCGACCTGGCGGCCATCCTCGGCCGGGCCCTGGACGGCACCCCGCTGCCCAACCCGCCGCTGCTGGAACTGCTCGCCTACGACCCGGTCCTGCGGCACACCAAGCTCATCGCCGAAGCCTGGGACGCCGGCGGCCTCTACGAGGTCGGCAACTTCCCGGCCTACGGCCGCTGGGCCGAGTGGAACGGCAAGTACCGCGACACCGTGCGCAGCTTCCTCAAGGGCGACCCCGGCGTCACCGGCGAACTGGCCACCAGGATCGCCGGCTCGCCCGACCTGTACGCCACCCGCGGCACCGCGGCCTCGGTCAACTTCCTGACCGCGCACGACGGTTTCACCCTCGCCGACCTGGTCTCCTACAACGACAAGCACAACGAGGCCAACGGCGAGAACAACGGCGACGGCGCCAACGACAACAACAGCTGGAACTGCGGCGCCGAGGGACCCACCGACGACCCGGAGATCAACGCGCTGCGCACCCGGCAGATGAAGAACGCCCTCGCGATCCTCTTCACCAGCCAGGGCATCCCGATGCTGCTGGCCGGGGACGAGGTCGCCCGCACCCAGCAGGGCAACAACAACACCTACTGCCAGGACAACGAGCTCTCCTGGTTCGACTGGGACCAGGTCGACGACAACGCCGAACTGCTCCGGTTCACCCGGGAGATGATCGAGTTCCGCAAGCACCACCGCGAACTGCGCTCCACCGCCCACCCCACCGGCCAGGTCCGCGAGCACCTGGGCCTGCCGGACATCAGCTGGCACGGGGAGCGGGCCTGGCAGCCGGACTGGTCGGCCGAGAGCCGGCTGCTGGCGGTGGCCCGCTGCGGCACCGGCGACGACGACGTGGTGTACGTGGCCATGAACGCGCACTGGGAGTCGCACGACCTGGAACTGCCCGCCCTGCCGGGAGGCCGGAGCTGGCACCTGTTCGCCGACACCGGGGCCGAAGCACCGTACGACATCCGCACCCCCGGAGCCGAGCAGGAGCTGGACAACGCCGGGAAGTACCTGATCGGCCCGCGCTCGGTCGTGATCCTGGTGGGCCGCACTCACGTTTCCGACGACCTCGACACGCCCTGACCGAAGGAGACCTGACATGCCGCTTTCCGTGTCCCTGAGCATCGAGGGCGACACCACCGTGATCGAACTGACGGGCGAGCTGGACGCCAAGACCGCGCCGGACTTCCACCGGACCATAGAGAAGGCCGCCGGCCACGGCACCCAGACCGTCGAGATCAGGATGGCCGGCGTCGGCTACATGGCCAGCGCCGGACTGCGCTCCTTGGTCTTCGCCCAGCAGAAGGTCGCGAACGACGTCACCATCAAGGTGGTCGGTGCCATCGAGCCCGTGTCCCGGACCATCCGGACGGCCGGGCTCGACCGGAGCATCGTTCTCGCCGATGAGTGACCACCGTGACTGACATGGTCGAACTGGCGAGGAAGTCCTGCGTCTTGGAAGTGCCCGCAACGGTGGGGGCACTGGGCGAAATCGCCTCGTTCGTACTGCGGCTGGCCGGAGCGGCGGGCCTCGACAAGGGCGCCGCCTACCGGCTCCGGCTGGCCGTGGACGAACTGGCCACGAACGTCGTGATGCACGGGTACCGGGGCGGTGGCGGACGGATCACCGTCCGCGGCCGCTCCGGCCCGGACGGGGTGCAGATCGTCATCGAGGACACCGCACCCCCCTTCGACCCCGTCGAAGGCCGCTTGCCGCCCGCCCCCGGGGTCCCCCCGGAGGATCGGCGGATCGGCGGCCTCGGCATCCACCTGGCGCTGACCAGCGTGGACGAGTTCGGCTACGCGCACAGGGACGGCCGCAACATCAGCACCCTGACTGTGAAGGCTGAGGGGACGGACCGATGCCCTCCACGACCGTGATCATCCTCGACGCGTACCCGCCACCGCCGCCCGAGCTGCTCGACGCCCTGCGGACGATGGACGCGGCACTCGTCACCCGCTCCCTGACGGAGCTGCGCGAAGGCGCGCTGGAACTGCTGCCCGTCGCGGACGTGCTGCTCGCCCCCGCGGAGTCCGACGGGGAGGCGGTACGGATGGCCGTACGCCGGCTGCGCCGCTGGGCCGGGGCCCCCATCGTGGTCGTCTGGACCGTGACGGAGTTCGCCGCCCTGGAGGAGCACGTCCGGATCGGGCACGACTACCTCGTACCGCCCTTCCTGCCCGCCCTCGTCGGGGCCCGGCTGCACAGCTGCTCGGAGCGCGCCGGACTCGGCCGCACCCTGCGGGAGGCCGACGCCCGCGCCGAACTCATGGGCTACGAGAAGGAACTGGAGATCGGCCGGGAGATCCAGGCGGGCTTCCTGCCCGAATCGATGCCCGTCCCCGACGGCTGGGAGATCGACGTGCGGTTCCGTCCCGCCCGACAGGTCGCCGGAGACTTCTACGACGTCTTCGAGATCTCCCGCGGCCGCCGGCTCGCCTTCGTCGTCGCCGACGTCTGCGACAAGGGGGTCGGAGCCGCGCTGTTCATGGCGCTCATCCGCTCCCTGCTGCGGCACACCGCGCAGAACAGCGGCCTACAGCACCTGGTCGCCGGACGCGCCGGCGGCAGCCGGCGGATCCCGGTCGTCGGCGCCACCCCACTGCTCAACGCGGTCACCGCCACCAACGGCTACCTCACCCGCAACCACCTGCGGCAGGGCTACTTCGCCACCCTCTTCTTCGGGGTGCTCGACCCGCTCACCGGCAGCCTCGTCTACATCAACGGCGGCCACAACCCGCCCCTGCTGCTGCCCGCCGACGGCAGCCCGCCGGTCGCCCTCCACATCACCGGGCCGGCCGTCGGGATCCAGCCAGACTGCGTCTACACCCTCGGCTACGCCCAGCTCGACCCGGGCGACACCCTGTTCGCCTTCACCGACGGGGTCCCCGAGGCCCGCTGCCCGAACGGCAGCTTCCTCGGCGACGACCGGATGCTGGAACTGCTCGCCGGGCCGCCGGTCAGCGGCAAGGACGTGGTCGACCGGATGGACCTGGCGGTGCGCGAGCACACCGGCACCGCCGAACAGCACGACGACGTCACCATGCTGGCCCTGCACCGGCCACGCGCGGCGCGGGGGCCGCGCGCGGACGGCGCCGGCACCCGGGTGGTGGCCTAGATGACCCGCACCATCGTCGTGCACTCGCACCGCGGTGGGACGGGCAAGTCCTCGGTACTGGCGAACCTCGCGCTGCTCCTGGCCGCCGAGGGGCGCCGGGTGGGGGTGGTCGACACCGATATCCAGTCACCCACCCTGGACCTGCTGTTCCGTCTGGGGCCCGGTGCCTCCCTGACCGACTACCTGCTCGGCCGCTGCGAGATCGAGACCACCGCCCAGCAGGCGGGCGCGCCCGGGCTGTACGTCGTACCGGCCCGGACCGGGACGGCCGCCCTGCGCGAGATCATGGCCGGGGGCTACGACGTGGGGTTGCTGCCGGAGGGCTTCGACCGGCTGGCCGCGCACTACGCCCTCGACGTGCTGCTGCTCGACACCCACGCCGGGCTCAACAACGAGTCGGTGACCGCCATGGCGAGCGCCGACGTACTGATGATCATGGCGCGGGCCGACCGGATCGACCTCTCCGGCGTCGAGGAGACCATCGCCCTCGCCGGGCGACTGACCTGTCGGCGGAACCTGGTCCTGAGCATGGCCCCCGAGGGCATCGACCGGGACGCGGCCCGCCGCCGCTCCGAGGCCGTCTACGGGGCGCCACTGGCCGGAATCCTTCCCTACTCGCCGGAAATGGCGGCTCTGTACGGGGAACGCATATTTGCCGAAGCCCACCCCGACCACCCCCTGGTCGGTGAATTCCGCACCATCATCTCGGCGTTGGACGCACGTGACGAAGTATCGCGGGCCTGACGTCGTCCCCCTTACGCCCCCTGCGGGTGGCGTGTTGAATCGGCAGCGAATCCAGAACAAGGAGAGAATCATGAAGATTCTCGTCGTCATGACGGCCAAAGCCACACTGCATCTGCTCGACGGTGAACAGCACCCCTCGGGATTCTGGGCCGAGGAATTCGTCGTGCCCTTCTCCCTCTTCAAAGCGGCCGGCCACGACGTGGACGTGGCGACGATCGGAGGCAGGGCGCCGACGGTCGACCAGACGAGCATCGACCCCCAGTTCCTCCAGTGGGTCCGCCCCCAGGGCTCGCCGGACGAGGACGCGGCCAACGCCGCCGAATACGTCCGGGCCATCGAGAACACTCCCCAGCTGAGAGCCCCCATCGCACTGGAGACCCTCACCGAGAAGGACATCACGGACTACGACGGCGTGTACGTCAGCGGCGGCCACGGCGCCATCGGTGACCTCCCCAAGTCCGACGAGCTCGCCCAGATCCTGCGCTGGGTCATCGCGCAGGACAAGCCGCTCGCCACCGTGTGCCACGGCCACACCGCACTGCTCGCCCTGCGCGACGGCGAAGGCCGCTGGCCCTTCGAGGGCTACCGGATGACCGCCTTCTCGCACAGCGAGGAACTGGTCACCAACATGGCCGGCCGGCTCCCGCTGATCCTGGAGGTCGAACTCACCCGGCTCGGCGCCCGCTACGAGAAGGCCGAAGCCATCTGGGACTCGCACGTGGTCGTCGACCGCAAGCTGACGACCGGCCAGAACCCCTACTCCTCCAAGGCCCTCGCCGAGACCTTCTTGACGCAGCTCGCCGAGGGCTAGTCCCCCGCACCCGAAACCGGAAGGCAGCCATGACCAAGCGTGAGCTGAGCGGCCAGCCCCTCGCCAACCCCGGGAAACTGTTCATCGGCGGCGCCTGGGTCCCGGCCCAGGACGGCCGTACCGAACCGGACATCAGCCCCGTGGACGGGCAGGAGATCGTACCGGTGGCCCAGGCCGCCGCCGCCGACGCGGACGCGGCCGTCGCCGCCGCCCGCAGGGCGTACGAGGAAGGCCCCTGGAGCAGACTGTCCGCCCAGGAGCGCGCGCTGCGGCTGAACCGGGTCGGTGAGCTCATCGAGCGCGACCTGGAGGAGATCGCCCTGCTGGAGACCGTGGACATGGGCAAGCCGTTCGCGTTCTCCAGCACGGTCGACGCCCCCATGGCCGCCCAGCTCATGCACTACTACGCCGGGGCCGTGACCCGCGTCGACGGCTCCTCGCGCGCCCCGGCCGGCGGCCAGCTCGCCTACACCCTGCGCGAACCGCTGGGCGTGGTCTGCGCCATCACCCCGTTCAACTTCCCGCTGCTGCTGTCGATGACGAAGATCGCACCGGCGCTCGCGGCGGGCAACACGGTGGTCCACAAGCCATCCCCGGCCACCCCGCTGACCGCCCTGAAGATCGCCGAGCTCTTCCAGGAGGCGGAGATCCCCGACGGGGTGCTGAACGTCATCACCGGTCCGGGCGTGGAACTGGGGGAGACCCTCACCGGCCACCCCGACATCGACAAGATCGCCTTCACCGGTTCCACCTCGGTCGGCCAGACCATCATCCGCAAAGCGGCCGGCACCCTGAAGAAGGTGACGATGGAGCTCGGCGGCAAATCCGCCAACATCGTCTTCGCCGACGCCGACCTCGACGCCGCCGAGGAACTCGCCTTCTTCGGCATCTACTACAACAAGGGCGAGATCTGCACCGCCGGCTCCCGGCTCCTGCTCCAGCGCCCCATCCACGACGAGATGGTCGAACGCCTGGTCCGCCGGGCCGCCGACCTGAAGCCCGGCGACCCGCGCGACCCGGCCACCCTCTTCGGACCGCTGGCCCACCGCGGACAGTTCGACAAGGTCAGCTCGTACATCGAGGTCGGCGAGAAGGAAGGCGCGGTCCTGCGCACCGGCGGCAGCGGCTGGACCCCCGAGGGCGCCTCCAACGACCTCTCGGCTGGCTTGTACTTCCTGCCGACCGTCTTCACCGGCGTCGACAACGGCATGCGGATCGCCCAGGAGGAGATCTTCGGCCCGGTCCTGTCGATCATCCCCTTCGACACCGAGGAGGACGCCGTGCGCATCGCCAACGACAGCGCGTACGGCCTCGCCGCCGGCGTCCACACCAAGGACCTGCGGCGTGCCCACCGGGTCGCCTCGCAGATCAAGGCCGGCACGGTCTGGGTCAATTGCTACAACCAGTACGACCCCGCCGTGCCCTACGGCGGCTACAAGGCCTCCGGTTACGGCCGCGAGTGCGGCCCCGAGTCGCTGGAGAGCTACACCCAGACCAAGTCGGTCTGGATCGGCATGGACTGAGAGCGCGACCGGAACGACGAACGAGCCGGAACGGCGAGCGAGCGCGACCGGAACGGCGAACGAGACCCCCTTCCCGAGGAGCGGCACATGCGGACAGGCATCATCGGCACCGGGCGGATCGGCTCGGTCCTGGCCAGGATCCTCGTGGCGGCAGGCCACCAGGTCGTCCTCGCGGGCGCCCGGGGCCCGCAGACCCTCGGCCCGCTCGTGGCCGAGCTGGGCCCGGCTGCCTCGGCGGCGCACCCCGCCGAGGCAGCCGACCGGGCCGAACTCCTGGTGCTGATGGTGCCCTTCGAAAGCGTCCGCGGGCTGCTCCCGCCGTACGCCGTGCAGGACAAGGTGCTCGTGGACGCCACGAACGCGTTCGGCGGCCCCGGCACCCCCGCAGACCTCGGCGGGCGCGGCTCCAGCGACCTGGTCGCCGAGTGGTACCCCGACGCCCAGGTCGTCAAATCCCTGAACACCATGCATTTCGAAACCCTCGCCGTCGCCGGCACCGCCCCCGGAGAGCGCCTGGCCCATTTCACCGCGGGCGACGACGCGAAATCGAAGGAAATCGTCGCGGGAATCATCACGGATCTGGGATTCGCGCCCGTGGACACCGGCCCGTTGCACTCCGGAGGAATTCTCCAACAGCCCGGCGGGCCCCTTTTCAACCGGCCGCTCACGGAAGCGCAGGCGCTGGCATGGATATCACACTGAATGTGAACGGAAGACCCGAGCAGTTCTCGGCGCGGCCGAACGAACTGCTCGTGGAACGGCTCCGCGACGGCCTCGGGCTCACCGGCACCAAGGTCGGCTGCGACACCGGCCAGTGCGGCACCTGCGTCGTCCGCCTCGACGGCCGGTCCGTCAAGAGCTGCCTGGTCCTGACCGCCTCCGCCGCCGGCAGCGAGGTGGCCACCATCGAGGGCGAGACCACCCGCGGCGGTGAACTGTCCGGCCTCCAGGAGGCACTGCGCCAGGAACACGGCACCCAGTGCGGCTTCTGCACCCCCGGCATGGTCATGGCACTCGGCGAACTCGTCGACTCCACCGCCGGCGGCGAAGCCCCCACCGAACCCGAGATCCGCGAGTGGCTCACCGGCAACCTGTGCCGCTGCACCGGCTACCACAGCGTCGTACGGGGCGTGCAGCGCGCCTGCGCGGCCGCCCGCGCCGAGGCGCCCTCCGGAGCCAGCGAGCCCGCCGCCGTCGCCGCGTCCACCGCTGCCGGACAGGAGGTGTGAGGGACATGACCGCAGTGACGGGGGAGGCCCCGGCCACGGGGAGCGGAGTCCTCGGACAGCCGCTGGACAGCCGCGAGGATCCGCAATTGCTGCGCGGCGAGGCCACGTACGTGGCGGACATCGACCTGCCGGGCACCGCCCACATGGCCATCCTGGGCAGCCCGGTGGCGCACGCGAAGATCCTCTCCATCGAGACCAAGGCCGCCGAGCAGCTGCCCGGCGTGCTCAAGGTGGCCACCGCCGCCGACTTCACCGACGTCATGCCGCTGCCCTGCATCTGGATCCCCGGCGGCGTCGAGAGCCACTTCCCGCCCCACCCCTACGGACTTCCCGGCGCCCGCCCGGTCCTCACCGGCGACACCGTCCGGCACGTGGGCGACCCCATCGCCGTGGTCGTCGCCGAGACCCCGCGCCAGGCCACCGCGGCGCTCGCCGCCATCGCCGTCGAGTACGAGCCGCTGCCCGTGGTCACCCGCGCCGACGAGGCGCTCGCCGACGGCGCGCCCCAGCTGCACGAGGCCGTCCCCGGCAACCTGAACGCGTACTGGACCTGCGGCGACAAGGACCGCACCGACGCGGCCATCGCCGAGGCCGAGGTCACCGTCGAGCTCGACCTCGTCAACCAGCGCACCATCAACAGCCCCATCGAGCCGCGCGGCGCCGTCGGCGACTACGACGCGGCCACCGGCGAGTACACGCTCTACGCCTCCACCCAGGGTCCGCACAACCACCGCTTCCTGCTCTCCGCGCTGGTCCTCGGCATCCCCTTCAACAAGCTCCGGGTCATCGCCCCGACCGTCGGCGGCAGCTTCGGCACCAAGGGGTACCTGTACCCCGACATGGCGCTCGTGCTGCTGCTGTCCAAGGCGCTCGGCCGGCCCGTGAAGTGGGTGGACACCCGTACCGGGCTGATGAACTCCACCGTCCAGGGCCGCGACCACCGCCAGCACGTGACGCTCGCCGGCACCCGCGACGGCCGGATCACCGCCGTGCGCTGCACCAGCTACGCCAACCTCGGCGCGTACCCCTCCACCATCGGCCCCGGTGTCGCCACCGCCCTGATGGGCCGCTCCATCAGCGGCATGTACGACATCGACGCCGCCTTCTGCGAGGTCTACGCCGCCTTCACCAACACCGTCTCGCTCGGAGCCCAGCGAGGCAGCGGACGCGCCGAGGCCGCCTTCCTCATGGAGCGGCTCGTCGACCGGTACGCCGGCGAGATCGGCATGGACCCGGCGGCCGTCCGCCGCAAGAACCTGGTGCCGAAGGAGAAGTTCCCGTACGACAACGGACTCGGCTGGACCTACGACTCCGGGAACTACCAGCTGAACTTCGACAAGGCCATCGAGCTGTCGGGCTACGCCGACATGCCCGCCCGCAAGGCCGAGGCCCGCACCCGCGGCAAGCGGCTCGGCGTCGGCCTCGCCACCTACGTGGCGATCTGCGGGGTCGGCCCCTCCACCCGGATGTCCCAGGAGGGCATGCTCGGCGGCACCTGGGAGAGCGCGAACATCCGCGTCCACCCGACCGGCGAGGTCACCGTCATCGTGGGATCCGCCTCCACCGGCCAGAGCCACGGCACGGTCTTCGCGCAGGTCGCCGCCGACGAGCTCGGCATCGACCCGGACACCGTCCAGGTCCTGGAGGGCGACACGCAAAAGGCCCCGTACGGGCAGGGCACCTACGGTTCCCGCTCCTACAGCATGGCCGCGCCCGCCGTCGCCCTCACCGCCCGCAAGATCAAGAGCAAGCTGATCCGGGCCGGCGCCGTCTTCCTGGGGGTCCCCGAGGACAAGGTGGTCTACGAGGGCGGCCGCGTCTTCGAAGAGGGCAACGAGCAGAACACCAAGACCTTCGCCGAGCTGGCGATGTCCATGTGGTACGGCTGGGGGCTGCCCGCCGAGATCGAACCCGCCCTCGACGAGACCACGCACTTCGACCCGCCGGACTTCAACTACCCCTTCGGCACGCACGTGGCGGTCGTCGAGATCGACGAACTGACCGGCGAGACCGAGGTGGTGTCCTACACCGCCGTCGACGACGCCGGCCACATCGGCAACCCCAAGATCGTCCTCGGTCAGATCGAGGGCAGCATCACGCACGGCCTCGGCCAGGCCCTGATGGAGGCCGCCGTCTACGACGAACAGGGCCTGCTCATCAGCTCCGACCTGACCACGTACGCCCTGCCGCGCGCCGCCGACGTGCCGTTCTTCACGCTCGACAAGACCGTCACGCCCAGCCCGCACAACCCGCTCGGCGCCAAGGGCGCCGGCGAGATCGCCACCGTCCCGCCCGCCGCGGCCGTCGTCAACGCCGTCGTCGACGCCCTGTCCGACCTGGGCGTCCAGCACATCGACATGCCCCTCACCCCCGAGAAGGTCTGGCGCCGCCTGAGAGGAGAAGCCCAGTGATCCTCACCGAGTTCGACTACGTCCGGCCCGCCGGCCTCGACGAGGCGCTCGCCCTGCTGTCCGGGACCCGCGGCGCCCGGGTCCTGGCCGGAGGCCAGAGCCTGCTGCCCGACCTGCGCGCGGGAGCCGACCGGGCCGCGCTGCTGGTCGACATCCGGCGGTTGGAGGAGCTGCGCGGCGTCACGCGCACCCCCGACGGCACCCGGCTGCGGATCGGGTCCCTCACCACGCTCGCCGAGCTCGCCGTCGACCCGCTGGTGCTCGCCGAGGCCCCGGAACTGGCCGCCGCGGCCCGCGCCAACGGCGACCCCCAGGTCCGCAACCTCGGCACGGTCGGCGGCAACCTCGCCGCCGCCGGGCGGGCCACCGACCTGCCGGTCGCCGCCCTGGCCGCCGACGCCGTGGTCGAACTGGCCGGCCCCGGCGGGCGGTCCACCCTGGCGGCCGAGGAGCTCGCGGCCGGCAGCCCGCCCGCCGCCGTGGTCCTCACCGCGCTGCTCGTGCCGGCCGCCGGCCCGGCCGCGGCCTTCGAGAAGACCGCCGACCGCGCCACCCGCTACCCGGTGTGCGCCACCGCCGTACGGATCACCCCCGGCGGGCTGCGCATCGCCGTCACCGGGGCCACCTCCCGGCCCTTGCGGCTGCGCGGGGTCGAGGACCGGCTGCGCGGGGGCCCGTACGGCACGGACGCCGTGCTCGCGGCCTTCCGCGCCGAGCCCAGGGAGCTCTTCGTCCCCGGGCGCGGCACCTCGGCCGAGTACCTCGGCCATCTCGTGGGGGTCCTCACGGCCCGAGCCTTGCAGAGGGCCGAGCAGGCCCTCGACCGATAGCCCGACAGGGCACGCCACGGGGCCCGCACGGGCCCCATCACGGGGGAGTTGAGTGACGCAGTGGCCGACACATCCGAGACGACCACGGGGGTAACCGTGCACCCAGCCGCCCGCGCGGCCAGTGCGCCCAGAGGCTCCGGCTTCTGGGTGGTGGGAGCGGTCCTCGTCCTGCTGATGCTCTCCTCCTCCGTGCCTTCCGCCCTCTACGTGCTCTACCAGCAGGAGTGGGGGCTCTCCTCCGGCACGATCACGGTGGTCTTCGCCCTGTACGCGGTCACCGTGCTGGCCGGGCTGCTGCTGTTCGGCTCCCTCTCCGACACCCTGGGCCGGCGCCCGGTCCTGGGCGGCGCACTGGTCCTGGCCATGGTCTCGATGGTCCTGTTCGCCGGGGCCCAGGGCCTCGGACTGCTGCTGGCGGCCCGCGCCGTCCAGGGGCTCGCCGTGGGCCTGGCCACCGGGGCGATGGGCGCGGCCCTGCTGGAACTCAGCCCCGCGTCCAGACCCGCACTCGGCGCCCAGGTCAACAGCGCCGGCCCCACCGTGGGCATCGGGCTGGGCGGGATCGGGGCCGGACTCCTGGTCCAGTTCGCGCCCGCGCCGACGGTGCTGAGCTACCTGCTGCTGGTCGGGGCCTTCGCCGCGACCTTGGTGGGGGTGGTCCGGATGCGGGAGAGCGCGCCGGGAGCCGGCGGCCGCTTCCGGGTGGTCCCGCACCGGATCCGCGTGCCGGCGGACGCCCGGGGCCGCTTCACCGTCCTCGTCCTGACCATCGTCGCGGTCTGGTCGGTGGGCGGCTTCTACCTCTCCCTCGGCCCGCACCTGGCGCTGTCGCTGCTGGAGTCCACCAACTACCTCGTCGGCGGGGCCACGGTCGCCCTGCTCGCCGGCGCCGCCACCGCCGCCCAGCTGGCGCTCGGCCGCACCGAGGCACTGCGCACCGCCGTGCTCGGTCTGCTCGGCCTCCTCGCCGGACTCGGCCTGGTGCTGCTGGCGCTGGGCATCCGCTCGGCCGCCGTGTTCCTCGTGGCCACGGCCGTCCTCGGCAGCGGCTGGGGCGCGGCCTTCCTCGGCTCCTTCCGCGCGCTGAGCACGCTCGCGCAGCCGGCGCACCGCGGTGAACTGACCGCCGCCGTATACGTCTTCGCGTACCTCGCGATGAGCGTTCCGGCGGTCCTCGCCGGGATGCTCACCAACATCCACGGGCTGCACCGCACTTCGGTCGGCTTCATGGCCGCCGTCGCCGGCGTGTGCGCGCTGGCCCTGCTGGCCACCCTGCGACTGGCCGCCCGTACCAGGGCCGAGGGGAGTGCGGCGTGAACGCGGCGGACACCAAGGGCCCGCAACTGCGGTCGGCCCTGCGCGAGCTGGAGATCTTCGCCGGGATCACCGAGGAGCAGCTGGACTGGCTGGTCTCGGTGTCCGAGCCCCGGGTCCTGGCCGACGGCGACGTCCTCTTCCGGGACGGCGAGGAGGCCACCGGCTTCCACGTCCTGCTCTCCGGCGGGCTGGTCGTCACCAAGGTCGTCGACGGCCGGGAGGAGGTGCTCACCCGGCACTCCACCGAGGAGGAGAGCGTCGCCGCCGAGGAGCATGACGGCAAGCCGTCCGCCGCCCACCGGTTCACCGGCGAACTGCCCCTGCTGACCGACGGGTCCTACGTGGCCACCGCGGCCGCCAGCGGCCCGTCGACCACGGTGGTGGCCTACCCGAAGCCGGTCTTCTTCGAGATGCTGACCCGCTGCCACGGGGTGGCCGCCGTACTGATCCCCGTACTGGCCTGGCGCATCAAGTCCTCCGAGGTGCAGGCCCGCAAGCGGGCCACCGTGGAGGCGCTCGGCACCCTGGCCGCCGGGCTCGCCCACGAGCTGAACAACCCGGCGGCGGCCGTGGCCCGGGCCGCGCAGGAACTGGCCCCCGCCCTGGACCGGCTCACCCGTACCGCCCAGGCCTGGGGCGCGGCCGCCTCGGGCGCGGAGCGCTCGCTCCTGGACCGGATCGCCGACGAACTGGACAAGCTGCCGCCACCGGCGACCACCGACCCGTTCGCCCAGGCCGACGCGGAGGAGGCGATCGCCGACTGGGCCGAGGAGGCGGGCATCGAACGGCCCGGCCTGCTCGGCTCCGGGGTCGCGGACCTCGGACTGGAGCTGGGCTGGCTGCTGGAGCGGCTGGAGGGCGTGGGGGAGCCGGCGCTCGCCCCGGCCCTGGACCACCTGGCGGCGCTGCTGGAGATCCGCTCGCTCGCGGCGGAGCTCCGTGCCGCGGGGCCCAGGATCTCCCAGCTCGTCTCCGCCACCCGGGATTACGCCAACCTCGACCGGGCGCCCGAACAGCGCTTCCCGGTGACCGACGGACTGGAGAACACGCTGGTCGTCCTGCGCGCCAAGCTCGCCGGGATCACCATCGTGCGTGAGTACGAGCCCGACCTGCCCGAACTGACGGGCTATCCCAGCGAGTTGAACCAGGTGTGGACCAACCTGGTCGACAACGCGGCCGAGGCCATGGAGGGCTCCGGGGTGCTGACCCTGCGGGCCCGCGCCGAGGGCGTCTGCATGGTCGTCGAGATCGCCGACACCGGCCGCGGCATCCCGGCCGAGTCCCTGCCGCGGATCTTCGAACCCTTCTACACCACCAAGGACGTGGGCAAGGGTACGGGCCTGGGGCTGCACCTCAGCTACCGCATCGTGACCCAGCGCCACCACGGGTCGATCACCGCCCGCTCGCGTTCCGGCGAGACCCGGATGGTCGTCCGGCTGCCCTTCGCCGGCAGCGCCCAGTCCTGCGCCTCACCTGCGACAACACCCGAAACGGCACCCATCGTGGGCACCCGTCCCAGTTGAAACGGAGTCGACATGGCCACGTACGACATCTCCAAGCTGCACCCGGTTTTCGTCCGCCAGATGGAGGCGCTGGCCGCCCTGGACATCGAGGCGGTGATGAAGAACTACACCGACGACGCCGTGCTGCTGCGCTTCGAGGGGGTCTCGGTGGGGATCGAAGCGGTTCGCGAGACGTTCACCGGCTATCTCACCGTGAAGCCCACGCTCGTGGAACTCCAGGAGTACATCGAGACCGAAGACACCATCTTCTACCGGGCGATCATGAACCTGAACGGCGAACCGGAGCACGCGTTCGGGACACTCGTCGTCCGCGATGGCCGAATCTGGCGCCAGACAGCCGGATTCGGCGGCTGACGGCCGAAATCTGGGTAGCGTGTGCGGGGAGGGCGCCGCAGCGCCCTCCCCGTATGTGTGGCATAGCGCGCGAGTGTGGGCCGCCTATATGCAAGAAGTGGCAAAGGGGAGGCAATGGAAAGTGAAACCGGGCGGATCGAGGCATTCAGTGACGGCGTATTCGCCGTCATCATCACGATCCTCGTTCTGGAATTAAAGGTTCCGGAAGAAACCGGCTCGGACTTCTGGCACGGAGTCCGGGAACAGTGGCCCCATTACGCCGCCTACGTCGTGAGTTTCCTCATCATCGGTGTGATGTGGGTGAACCACCACACCATCTTCAGTCACCTCAGGCGGGTGGACCGCCCCCTGTTGTTCCTGAATCTCCTCGTGCTGATGGTGGTGTCGGTGGTCCCGTACACCACCAACGTCCTCGCCGAGCACCTCATGGAGGAAGGCGGCTCCGCCAACGCGGCCGCGGTCCTCTACAGCGCCGTCACGGTGGCCTACGCCCTGGCGTTCCTGGCCTTCTGGTGGTATGTCACCCGCGTCGGCCACCTCTTCCACGAGCAGGTGGACAAGGAGGGCGCACGCGCCACACGAGTGCGCTTCGGCCTCGGAGCCATCGCGTACCCCCTCACCGTCCTGCTGGCCTTCTACTCCGCACCACTCACACTTGTCGCCCACTTCCTGATCGCGATCTACTATGCGGCGAACCAGATCCCCATCCCCCTCGTGGTAGAGGAAGAGCGGCTCGAAACTGCCAGCGACCTCAGGAAGTAGCCGCCGGGGCCTACGGCCGTTCTATGCGGTCAAGTAGGGTATTGGATCTAGCTGGTCGCGGGGGAGGCCCAGATGGCTCGCGTAGTCCTGCCGGAGGATTCCACGACGGAAATCTCCGAATTGATCGACGTCCTGATCTCTCTGCTCTTCGAATCATTACCCCGGCGGGACCAGCGAAACTGGGCCCGCGTTTATCTGAACGGCCTGGTGCGGACCACCGGGAAGAAAACAATTCGTAACATCGCCGGAACAGGGGCCAGTTCCGTCGAGCAGAGCCTCCAGCAGTTCATCAGCAAGTCCCCCTGGGACTGGACCCCGGTCCGCCGCTCCCTCGCCCAGCACCTCGAACGCACCGCACAGCGCCCCCTGGCCTGGGTGCTCCAGCCCATGGTCATAGAGAAGGCGGGGGACCGCTCCGTCGGCGTCGGCCGGCAGTTCGTCCCCCAGCTCGGCCGCACCGCCAACTGTCAGCAGGCGAGCGGGATCTGGCTCGCCTCCAGCGAGGCCAGCTTCCCGGTCGAATGGACCCTCACCCTCCCCGGGCCCTGGACCAACGAACTCCTGCGCCGCCGCCGGGCCGGCATCCCCGACACGGCCCGCTCCCTCACTCCCGCCCAGGACGCCGTACACGCCGTCCAGCGGATGGCCGCCAGCTGGCAACTCCAGCGCCGGCCCGTGGTGATGGAGGTCGCGGGCGCCGATCTCCCGCAGAGCATCGAGTCCTTCACCCTCCAGGACATCCCCTTCGTCTTCAAGGTCGACGGCTCGCTGCCGGTCTCCTTCGGCGGCGCCGGCCGGTTCAAACCCGGGCCGCACACCGCCCCGGCCCGCGAACTCATCGACTCCCTGCGCTCCCAGCGCCGCGTCGTCGAATGGACCCGGCACGGCCGCGCCGAGGGCGCGGTCACCCTGCTGACCTCGGCTTCGATCTTCGCCACCCCCTGCGAGGACCGCCCCGTACCCGCGCCGCCCACCCCGCTGCTGCTGGTCGGAGCATGGACCGAAGCCGCCCTGCTGCCCTCCGAGTTCTGGATCACCAACATCGGTGACCGGCCGCTCGCCCAGCTCTTCCTGCTGGCCAAACTCACCGACCGCGTCTCCCTCGACTTCGCCGAGACCTGCGAACCCGTGGGCATCCGGGACTTCGAGGGCCGCTCCTTCCGGGGCTGGCACCACCACGCCACCCTCGCCAGCGTGGCCCACGCCGCGAAACTGCTCGGCGCGCGCCCGCCGATGCCCGACGGATACCCCGGACCCACCCGGTCGGCCGCCGCGACGGCCCGACCACCTGCCGCCCGACCACCTGCGGCCCGGCCGGCGACCCCGGCCGTCCTGCCGCCGCGCCCGCACCTGCCCGGACAGGCCCCGCGCCGCGAGTACATCCGCTGATGCTCGACATAGCCGACGAGCTACGCGCGTGGTGCGCCGCGCAGCGGGAGTTCGCACTCGCCACCGTCGTCGCCGTCAGTGGGAGCGCTCCCCGCGGCCCCGGCGCGTCCCTCGCCGTCGACGACAAGGGCACCGCGCTCGGCTCCATCTCCGGAGGCTGCGTGGAATCCGCCGTGCACGAACTGTGCCTCGACGCCCTCGCCTCCGGCGAAGGCGGCCTGCACCGCTTCGGCTACAGCGACGACGACGCCTTCGCCGTCGGCCTGACCTGCGGCGGAGTCCTCGACGTCCTGGTCACCCCGGTGCGCGGGCTCGACCCGGTCCGGCCCGTGCTCGGCTCGGTGCTCGACGCCGCCGCCGGGGGCGCCCGGGCCGCGCTCGCCCGGGTGGTCTCCGGACCGCCGACCCAGCTGGGCCGGGCGCTCGCCGTCCACGCCGACGGCACCTACGAGGGCGGACTCGGCGGCGGCCCCGACCTGGACCGGACCGCCGCCCGGCAGGTACGGGCGCTGCTGCTGGCCGGGCGCACCGGCACCGCCGAGCTCGGCACGGCCGGCGGGCTCTGCGGGCAGCCCCTGACCCTCCTCGTGGAATCGGCGGCCGAGGCGCCCCGGCTGCTCGTCTACGGGGCCATCGACTTCGCCGCGGCCCTCGCCCGGATCGGCGCCTTCCTCGGCCACCGGGTCACCGTGTGCGACGCCAGGCCCGTCTTCGCGACCCCGGCCCGCTTCCCCGGCGCCGACGAGGTGGTCGTCGACTGGCCGCACCGGCACCTGGCCGCCGAATGGGACGCGGGCCGCCTGGACTCCCGTACCGCGGTCTGCGTCCTCACCCACGACGCCAAATTCGACGTACCGCTGCTGGAACTGGCCCTGCGGCTGCCCCTGGGCTACGTGGGAGCCATGGGATCGCGGCGCACCCACACCGAACGCGAGAGACGCTTGCGGGCCCAGGGCGTCACCGACGCCGCCCTGGCCCGCCTGCGCTCACCCATCGGACTCGACCTCGGCGGCGCCACCCCGGAGGAGACCGCGCTGGCCATCGCCGCCGAGTTCACCGCCGTCCGGCACGGCGGATCGGTGCTCCCCCTGGCCGGGCGGCGCGGCCCCGTCCACCGCCGGACCCGGCCCGCCGGGACCAAGGTCCCGTAGGAAAAGACCACCCGGCCCGGTATGTCCTGGACGATCAGCCCGGGCGGTGTGAACGCCAGGTCGTGGGAGAATGAAGTACGTGCGTTTCCTCGGCTGTCCTGCCGGGGCGTAGACGGATCCTTCGATCGACTGGGATGTTCAGCACGTGCGTTTCCTCAATGACCTGAAGCCGCCGTACGACCTGACGTACGACGATGTGTTCATGGTGCCGAGCCGCTCCGCGGTCGGTTCCCGTCAAGGTGTCGACCTGTCCTCGCCCGACGGAACCGGCACCACCATTCCCCTCGTCGTGGCCAACATGACCGCCATCGCGGGCCGCCGGATGGCCGAGACGGTCGCCCGCCGCGGCGGAATCGTCGTCATCCCGCAGGACATCCCGATCGAGATCGTCACCGACGTCATCTCCTGGGTGAAGACCCGCCACCACGTGCTCGACACCCCGATCACGCTGGCGCCCACCCAGACGGTCGCCGACGCGCTGTCCCTGCTGCCCAAGCGCGCCCACGGTGCCGGCGTCGTCGTCGACGACGAGGGCCGGCCGGTCGGCGTCGTCACCGAGCACGACCTGACCGGTGTCGACCGCTTCACCCAGCTCTCCGAGGTCATGTCGAAGGAGCTGCTGCTCATCGACGCCGACATCGACCCCCGCGAAGCCTTCAACCAGCTCGACGCGGGCCACCGCAAGCTGGCCCCGGCCGTCGACGAGGACGGCAAGCTCGTCGGCATCCTCACCCGCAAGGGCGCCCTGCGCGCGACGCTCTACACCCCGGCCACCGACGCGAACGGCAAGCTGCGCATCGCGGCCGCCGTCGGCATCAACGGCGACTTCGTGGCGAAGGCCAAGCAGCTGCTCGACGCGGGCGTGGACACGCTCGTCATCGACACGGCGCACGGCCACCAGGAGTCGATGATCAACGCGATCAAGGCCATCCGCGCCCTGGACCCGCAGGTCCCGATCGTGGCGGGCAACATCGTCGCTGCCGAGGGCGTCAAGGACCTCATCGACGCCGGCGCGGACATCATCAAGGTCGGTGTGGGCCCCGGCGCCATGTGCACCACCCGCATGATGACGGGCGTGGGCCGCCCGCAGTTCTCCGCGGTGCTGGAGTGCGCGGCCGAGGCGAAGAAGTACGGCAAGCACGTGTGGGCCGACGGCGGCGTCCGTCACCCGCGCGACGTGGCGATGGCGCTGGCCGCCGGCGCGTCCAACGTGATGATCGGCTCCTGGTTCGCCGGTACGTACGAGTCCCCGGGCGACCTCCAGCAGTCCGCCGACGGCCGGCTCTACAAGGAGTCCTTCGGCATGGCCTCCGCGCGCGCGGTGCAGAACCGCACGAGCGAGGAGTCGGCCTACGACCGTGCCCGCAAGGGCCTGTTCGAGGAGGGCATCTCCACCTCGCGCATGTTCCTCGACCCGGCCCGGCCGGGCGTCGAGGACCTGATCGACTCGATCATCGCGGGCGTCCGCTCCTCGTGCACCTACGCCGGTGCCGGCTCCCTCGCGGAGTTCGAGGAGAAGGCCGTGGTCGGCATCCAGTCCGCCGCCGGTTACGCCGAGGGCAAGCCGCTGCACGCCAGCTGGAGCTAGACCGTCTCTTCCCGTGGCCCCGGCCGTCCCTTCGCAGACGGCCGGGGCCACGTGCGTTCCCGGGTGCGGCACCGCTCCTGGGGCTCCGCCCCAGACCCCGCGCCCCAAACGCCGGCGAGGCTGTCCTTCAGCCGCGGGTTGCCGCCCGCCTGCCGCGCCGCCTCCCGCAGCCGAGGTCCAGGCTCCGCCCCCACCAGGTCCCGGACCACCACGTCCGTCTCCGCCGTGGACAGCGGCTCCAGCCGGAGCGCGCGCCCGCCCGGTCCGGGCCCCCGGGGTGCGGGCAGTCCAGTGCGGCGCGCAGCGGCAGCTCAGCCCCGAGGGCGCCGGCCGCGGCGTACCGCACCCGGCAGCCGAGCGCGGCCGCCCCGCCCGGGGCGCCGCGCACGAAGTCGGTGCGGCCCGCGCCGGGCTCGCCCTCCACGATCAGCAGGGCTCCGCGACCCTCCGCGCCCCCGCGCACCCACTGCCGCAACTCCTCACGCCGCTGCTCCCGCCCGACCCGCACGTCGGCGATCCCCTCCGGTCACGTCGCGCCGGCCACAGGATGCCGCGCCGGCGGACCCTCAGAGCCGCGGAGACTGGTGTCCGGGCGGTGAACTGTGCACTCCCACCCGGTACTTGGGAATGCGCAGGGTTACCTTCATGCCGGCGCCGACCCCCGTCTCCATCACCGGGCCGTACGCGTCCCCGTACACCTGACGGATCCGCTCGTCGACATTGGGCAGCCCGATCCCGGAGGAACCGCCGTGCTCCCCGGCCAGGATCCGGCGCAGCAGCGCCGGATCCATCCCGACCCCGTTGTCCTCCACCGTGATCACCGCCTCCGCGCCCGCGTCCCGCGCCGTGATCGTGATCCGGCACTCCTCGGTGGAGTCCTCCAGCCCGTGCTTCACGGCGTTCTCCACCAGCGGCTGCAGGCACAGGAAGGGCAGCGCCACCGGCAGCACCTCCGGCGCCACCTGCAGGGTCACCTTCAGCCGGTCGCCGAACCGGGCACCGGCCAACGCCAGATACTGCTGCACGGAGCGCAACTCGTCCGCCAGCGTGGTGAAATCACCGTGCCGCCGGAAGGAGTACCGGGTGAAGTCCGCGAACTCCAGCAACAGCTCCCGCGCCCGCTCCGGATCGGTCCGCACGAACGAGGCGATCGCAGCAAGGGAGTTGAAGATGAAATGCGGGGAGATCTGCGCCCGCAGCGCCTTGATCTCCGCCTCCATCAGCCGGGTCCGCGACCGGTCCAGCTCCGACAGCTCCAGCTGCACGGACACCCACCGCGCGACCTCCGTAGCCGCCCGCACCAGCACCGCCGACTCGCGCGAACCGTACGCCACCAGCGCACCCAGCACCCCGTCCTCGCCGGTGAGCGGGGCCACCACCGCCCACTTCAGCGGACAGTCGGGCCGCTGGCACTCGGTCCGCACGCTCTGGCTGCGCCCCGACGCCAGCATCACCGCCACCCGGGCCATCGCCCGCCGCTGGTGGTGGTCGGCGCCCGGACCGTCCCAGGCCAGCACCGACTCCCGGTCGGTGAGGCACAGCGCCTCCGTCCCCAACAGCGACCGCAGCCGCCGGGCCGCCTTGCGGGCGGCGTCCTCGGTCAGTCCGGCGCGCAGCGGGGGAGCGGCCAGCGAAGCCGTGTGCAGGGTGTGGAAGGTGGCCCGCTCCACCGGGGTCCCCAGGTCCATCCCGGCCGCCCGCTCCCCGCGGCGGGCGTGCCACCGGCCCGCCGCCCAGCCCGCACCCAGCAGCAGTACCGCACCCGCCACCGCCAGCAAGGCCAGGACCGCCGGCGTCACCCCGGTCACCCCGGTCACCGCGGACCCCCCGACCGCTCCCCGGCCACGACCTCCGGCAGGTGCAGCCGGGCCAGGGTGGCCGCCGTCCCCGCCGGAATCCGCGATCGGGTGGCCAGCGACACCGCCACCATCGTCAGGAAACCGAGCGGCACCGACCACGCCGCCGGCCACGCGAGCAGCGTGTGCGTCCAGCCCGGCGGCGCCAGATCGGCCCGGGTCGCCAGCACCGCGCCCAGCGCCGCCCCGCCGCCCGTGACCAGCCCGGCCACCGCACCCGGCGGGGTCAGCCCGCGCCACCAGATGCCCAGCACCAACAGCGGACAGAACGAGGACGCCGACACGGCGAAGGCCAGACCCACCGCGTCCGCCACCGGCACCTGCGTCGCCGCCACGCTCCCGGCCAACGGCACCAGGATCGCCACGACCGCCGCCGAGCGGAAGCTGCGCACCCCGCGCGCCGGCAGCACGTCCTGGTGCAGCACCCCCGCCACCGCCATGGTCAGCCCCGAGGCCGTCGACAGGAACGCCGCGAACGCACCCCCGGCCAGCAGCGCCCCCAGCAGATCGCCGAGCACCCCGCCGAGCATCCGCCCGGGCAGCACCAGCACCGCCGCGTCCGCGTCGCCGGTCAGGGCGAGCTCCGGGGTGTAGATCCGGCCCAGCGCCCCGTACACCGGCGGCAGCAGGTAGAAGACGCCGACCAGCGCGAGCACGACCAGCGTGGTGCGCCGCGCGGTCCGCCCGTCGGGGCTCGTGTAGAACCGCACCGCGACGTGCGGCAGGCCCATCGTGCCGAGGAACGTCGCCAGGATCAGCCCGTACGTGGCGTACAGCCGGTACTCGCGCAGCCCGCCGGACGTCGGCACCGACCAGGTGGACACACCGGGCCGCGCCTCGGCCCGGGTGTCGGGAACGGGCGCGCCGGGGGCGAACTCCAGCCGCGCGCGGGCCCGTACGGCATGCTCACCGGCGGCCAGGGTCACCGGCACCGACACGTAGCCGCGCCCGTCCACCTGCCCGGTCACCGTCACCGTCAGCGGATGGGCCACCGACAGCCGCACGTCCTGCGCGACCGTCACCGAGGTGTGCTCCCGAAACACGGCCGGTGCGTCGAAGGTGGCCCGCGGCGCGCCGTCCCCGGCCCACGCCGCGATCAGGAAGAAGGCCGGCACCAGCAGGGCCGTGAGCTTCAGCCAGTACTGGAAGGCCTGGACGAAGGTCACCGAACGCATCCCGCCGCACGCCACCGCCACCGTCACCACGAAGGCGACGACCAGCCCACCGACCCAGTGCGGGGCCCCGGTCAGGATCCCCAGCGTCAGCCCGGCCCCCTGCAACTGCGGCAGCAGGTACAGCCAGCCGACCCCGACCACGAACAGCACCGCGATCCGGCGCACCACCAGCGACTCCAGCCGCGCCTCGGCGAAGTCGGGCAGCGTGTACGCGCCCGAGCGGCGCAGCGGGGCCGCGACCAGCACGAGCAGCACCACGTACCCGGCGGTGTAACCCACCGGGTACCAGAGCATCTCGGGCCCCTGGAGCAGCACCAGCCCCGCCACCCCGAGGAACGACGCGGCGGACAGGTACTCGCCGCTGATGGCCGCCGCGTTCAGGCGGGGCCCCACCGTGCGCGAGGCGACGTAGAAGTCGGACGTGGTCCGGGACATCCGCAGGCCCAGCGCGCCGACCAGAACCGTGACCAGGACGACGACGGCGACCGCGGTCAGCGCGTACGTCTGGTTCACCGGGCGGTCCTTCGGCTGGGGAGGGGTGTCCGGAGTCTACGCACGCCCCCTGACCGGGCGACAGGCTCGATTCGGACCCACCGGAGTCGTCGGATCCGCCCGCCCGGACGACCCCGTCAGAGCGCCGGGTCGCGGTGCTCCGCGCAGTCCCGCAGGGCGATCTCCAGCTCCACGTACGACTCCTCCGCACGCCGGAACGCCAGCGTCAGGGCCGCCTCCGCACGCGGCGGAACCTGCTCTCGGACCCCTTCGCGGGCCTCGTACAGGATGTCGGCCCAGCGGGCGGCCGCACTGCGCAACCGGGCCAGCAGCGCCTCGGCCTCGGCGGGCCCGGCCGGCCGGGCCCGGGGCAGCGCGCTCAGGGTGTCGACCAGCGCCTGGATCTCGGACATCGTGCTCCTCCCGCGCCGGAAGATCCACGATACGAGAGGGGCGACGGCACCGAGGGCCGATCGGGCGGCGGTGCGGCCGACGGCTCCGGCGGATCGCCGTACGCCCCTCCCGGCGCGACGAACGGCGCGAGCGAGCGCCGGACGGTCGGGCCCGAACCGCCCGACGGCGACCAGACGACGACCGGGGAGCCACCGGGGGGGGCGCGGCGGGAACGGCCGGATTCAGCCGGTCGCCTGCCGCATCAGCAGATCCCGCAGCTCCCGCGCGTGCCTGCGGCTCACCTGCAGCTCCGCCGCCCCCACCCGGACACTGGTGGTCCCGGCCTCCAGCCGAAGCTCGTCGATCCGCGCCAGCGCCACCAGATGGCGGCGGTGGATCCGTACGAACCCGCGCGCCGCCCAGCGCTCCTCCAGCGTGGACACGGGGATCCGGACCAGGTGGCTGCCCTCGTCGGTGTGCAGGCGGGCGTAGTCGCCCTGCGCCTCGACGTAGGAGATGTCCGCGATCGCCACGAACCGGGTGACCCCGCCCAGTTCGACGGCGATCTGGTCCGGCGTGCGGTCGGTGACCGTGACCTCGGCCACCGGCCGGCGCGGCGCCGGCACGGCCGGGGCGCCCGCCACCGGCGCGTCGGCGCCCGCCAGCGCGGCCACCGGGACCTCTTCGGACCGGCCCAGCTGCTCGCAGGCCCGCCGGACGGCCTCGGCCAGCCGCTCCGGGCGCACGGGCTTGAGCACGTAGTCCACGGCCTTCAGGTCGAAGGCCTGTACGGCGAAACCCTCGTGGGCGGTGACGAACACGATCAGCGGCGGCCGCGCGAACCCGGCCAGCAGCCGCGCGACGTCCAGTCCGGTCAGCCCGGCCATGTGGATGTCCAGGAACACCACGTCGATGCCGTCGGCCCCGTCCGGGCCGGACTCCAGGGCCCGGGTCACCCGGCGCAGGGCCTCGGTGGCGTCCGAGGCACCCTCCGCACTGCGCACCCGGGGGTCCGAGCGCAGCAGGTAGAGGAGTTCCTCCAGGAGCGGCTTCTCGTCGTCGACGGCCAATACGCGCAGCATGCGGCCGAGTCTAGAGAGGACCGGGCCCGGGCGGAACGGGAAAAGGGGCGCGGCCCCCGCCCAGGGGGGAGGTGGGCGAGGGCCGCGCGAACGGGGTGGGGGGAGGGAGGGGATCGACGGGAGGTGGGGAAGGGACAGGGGCTACTGGACGGTGATGAGCTTGCCGTCGGGGGACACGGCGTACCAGGTGCCGCCCACGCCCTGGCCGTTGACGTCGCCGGGCTTCTTGTCACCGCTGAAGGTGTAGACGGGCCAGCAGTCGACGCTCTGCTGCTTCTGGCCGTCCGGGCGGTTGAGCACCGTGTAGTTCTTCTCGACGATCCCCTTGTCCTTGGCCTTCTCCACCGGCGCGACGACCGGCCACTTGGTCAGGCAGTCGCCCACGCACTTGGAGGTCATCGGCCACTGGGTGTCCGGCTTGAACCGGTAGACGGTCATGCCCTTGCCGTCGACGATGTGGTCGCCCAGCTTGGGGTCCTTGGCCACCGACAGCTTCCCGTCGGCCTCGGCTGCGCCGCCCGCGGCCGGAGGCGCCGCTTCGGCGGGCGGTGCGGACTTGGCGGGCGGTGCGGACTCGGCGGGCGCCCCCTCGGCCGGTGTGGCCTTCGCGGCCTTCTTGCCGTCCGCCGCGAGGCCGAACCAGACGCCGCCCACGCCCTGCCCGTTGACGTCGCCCGCCTTGGTGTCCTTGCTGTAGCGGTAGGCGGGCCAGCCGCCCACCGTCAGTTGCTTGCTGCCGTCGGTGCGCACGACCTCGCCCAGCAGCGCCGGGTCCATGCCCGCGGCGGCGGTGGCATCGCCCGCGGCGACCACCGGCCAGGTCTTCTCGCAGTCCCCGTCGCAGTTCGACTTCGGCGGCTTGGCCGTGTCCTTGTCGAAGCGGTAGAGGGTCATTCCGGCGCTGTCGGTGAGGACCGGCCCGACCTTGTCGTTGGAGGTGATCGCCAGCTGCCCGGCCGGCTTGGCGCCAGAGGCGCCCGCGGCGCCCGCAGCGCCGTCGGAGCCCGCAGCGCCGTCGGCGCCGTAGGCGGCGTCCGCGGCCTTCCCGGTGTCCTGGGCGGCAGCGGCGGCCCCGACCGGCTTGGTCGTGTCCGCGGCCTTGTCGTCGGTGGGGCCGCAGGCCGTCGCCGCCAGAACGACTACGATCGCGGCCGCGGCCAGGGTGGTTCCGCGCTTGATGCCCATCTTGATCTCTCCCACTCGTGGTGTCCTTCGCGTCCGCCACCGTGATGGCGTCAACTCTGCCCAGGACACGCCGCGGTGGGAGGGATCTGTTCAACTCGTCCGGTGTGGGCTGTTTCACTCACCCCACGCCGAACCCGGAGCGCCGCAGGGCCGTGGCCACAGCGAGGCCGAGCACCTGGTGTCCGCCGTCATTGGGGTGCAACCCGTCCGCCAGGTGTTCGGGACCGAGCAGGTCCCGGCCCGGTAGCACGGCGAGCCGGTCGTCCCCCGCGGCCATCCGGTCCCGGGCGGCACGCTCCATCGCGTCCCGCAGGGCACCGAGGGTGGCACCGAGCTTGTTCGGGGTGCGTTCGGCGTCGGGCCGCAGGACGGGGGAGACCAGCAGGATCGGGGTCCGCGGGTGCCCCTGGCGGACCAGTTCGAGGAACGCGCGCGTGGTCTCGTACAGCAGGGGAGCCGAAAAGGGCACCCGGGACCAGCAGTTGGTGCCGAAGGCGAGCGTGAGGACGTCGGCGGGCAGGCCCGCGAGCTGCTCGGCGGTGGTCAGCTCACCGCGCGCGGCGCCCGCGTAGCCGAGGTTGATGGTGTCCCAGCCGAGCGCCCGGCCGGTGACGGCGGGCCAGCCGTGCGCGGGGCGGGTGGACCACCAGCCCTCGGTGATGGAGTCGCCGTGGACCACCCAGCGCGGGGCGGGCGGTGCCGGGGCGAGCGGGCCGCCGATCCCGCGCAGCCCGAGGATCAGCGGGGACTGGGTCTCGGGCGGGTGGATGGTGAAGGGACCGGTGCCGCCGCCCAGGTCGATCCGTACGACGGCCTCCGCGGCCGGTTCGGTGAACACCTCGGTGACCACCCCGTGCCGGTCCCACAGCGCGAAGCCGTGCGCGAGGTCGCGCAGCGCGTCGGTGGGGCCGGGCACGGTCGCCCGGTAGCGGACCTCCACCGAGCGCGCGGTCTCGGTGGTGAACTCCAGCCGGACGCCGATGGGCAGCGTGGAGCGCTCGCCGGTGTCCCACGGCAGCCGCATGGTGTCGGCCGGATCGGCGCGGACCGGCCGCCCCCGGTCCAGCCAGGCGACCCCGCGCAGGAAGGGCAGCGCGTCCTGCCAGGGCGCCGGCTCGTCGGGGTGGCGCTGCGGCCCTGCCGACCACGTCGGTCCCCTCGACCCGGTCGACAGTCCCGGTCCGTCCAGCCCTGCTGGCCCTGCTGGTCCCTCTGGTATCACCGGTCGCCTCCGATCGTCGGGTACGGGAACCTCACGCCGACCCCGCCGTCCACCACGACCGCCCGCCCCCGCGACGCACGAGGACGGAGGCGGGGCCGGGACGTACGGTGCGGCCGCGCTGTCCGCGGTCTCGGCGACCCGGCCCGGCGGGGCGTTCTCCGCGTTGCGCCGCCGCCCCCGGTGCCCGGCGGGGCGGCGACCGCGGGGTCCGCACCACCCCCGCTGCCACCGCGTTCACCCGTACCCCGCTCGGGCCCGGTTCCACCGCCACGGAGGGGACCAATGCCATCGGGACGGCCCCGGCGGCCCGGCCGGGGCCCCGGCCGGGCCGATCTCCGTGGAGCACGTCCCGATCCACGGCGGCACGCTGCGGCAGATCTGACGAAGTGTCAAGGAACGGGGTTCGCGGCGACCTGCGCAGCGATCGATCATCCATACGCAACAAACGACTGTCAGTGACCGATCCGCGCAATGATCGTGCGCCAATGTGCAAGGATGGTCCATTACGGGCGGTATCACTCAGCTCGTAGGCTCACTCGCTGTACGTGGAGTGGCGCGGATCGCCTGCTCGGCGGTCCCCCATGAGCAGACCCTTCTTTCGACGGGCCCTGCCCTGCTCCGGATCGTCGCGGTCGACGCCTCCCCTGACCTCCCCGATCCGCAGTGACAAGGAGTCCCCTCGTGCTCGACCACGGCCAGGCGCCACCGCTCGCTTCTGAGGCCCCCAAGCCCGTCAACCCGCTGCTCCGCCGCAAGCCGGTGGAGCAGTTGGTCTCCGAGGGCGGCCAGGGCGAGGGCGGCGCGCTCAAGCGTTCGCTCACGATGTGGCAGCTGACCATGATCAGCATCGGCGCGACCCTGGGCACCGGCATCTTCGTCGTCCTCGGCGAGGCCACCCCGATCGCCGGCCCGGCCGTCTTCATCGCCTTCATCGTCGCGGGCCTGACCGCGCTCTTCTCGGCGCTCTCCTACGCCGAGCTCGCGGGCTCGATCCCCGTCTCGGGCTCCTCCTACTCCTACGCCTACGCCACCATGGGCGAGCTCATAGCCTGGGTCTGCGGCTGGTGCCTGGTCCTGGAGTACGGCGTCTCCGTCGCGGCCGTCGCCGTCGGCTGGGGCCAGTACCTCAACGAGCTGCTCGACGGCACCCTCGGCTTCACCATCCCGGAGGGCTTCTCCGCCCCGCTGGGCGAGGGCGGCTACATCAACATGCCCGCCCTGGTCGTCGTCCTGCTCTGCATGGTCTTCCTGCTCCGCGGGGCCAAGGAGAGCGCCCGGATCAACTCGATCATGGTCGGCGTCAAGATCGTGACGCTGGCGGTCTTCATCGTCATCGGCTTCATGGGCATCAAGGCCGGGAACTACACCCCGCTGGCCCCGCTCGGCGTCACCGCCATCAGCACCGCCGCATCGATGCTCTTCTTCTCGTACATCGGCTTCGACGCCGCCTCCACCGCCGGTGAGGAAGCCAAGAACCCGAAGAAGGACCTGCCCCGCGCGATCATGCTCTCGCTGCTGATCGTCACCGTGATCTACTGCCTCGTCGCCCTGGTCGCCGTCGGCGCCATGCCGTGGCAGGAGTTCGAGGGCAGCGAGGCCGCCCTGGCCCAGATCATGGAGAACGTCACCGGACACTCCTTCTGGAGCGTCATCCTCGCCGCGGGCGCCGTCGTCGCCATCGCCAGCGTCGTCTTCGCCGTCCTCTACGGCCAGACCCGCATCCTCTTCGCCATGTCCCGCGACGGCCTGATGCCCAAGGCGTTCGCCAAGGTCGACGCGAAGACCGGCACGCCCCGCGTCAACACGATCATCGTCTGCCTCTTCTGCGGACTGCTCGCCGCGTTCATCCCGCTGGGTGAACTGGCGAACGCCACCAGCATCGGCACGCTCTTCGCCTTCGGCCTGGTCAACGTGGCCGTCGTCATCCTGCGCTACACCCGCCCGGAGATGAACCGCACCTTCAAGGTCGCGCTCTTCCCGGTCACCCCGATCCTGGGCTTCATCTTCTGCGCCTACCTCATGCTGGAGCTGCCCGGAATCACCTGGCTGTACTTCGGTGGCTGGATGGCCGTCGGGCTCGTGATCTACTTCTTCTACGGCATGCGCCGCTCCAGCCTGGCCACTGTGGCCGCCCCGGCCGCCCCGGCCGAGGAGGTCGCTGAACAGAAGTGATTCACCCCCCGTGCGACTGAACGATCTCGACGAACGCATCGTGCACGCCCTCGCCGAAGACGCCCGCCGCTCCTACGCGGACATCGGCTCCGAGGTCGGGCTCTCCGCGCCCGCCGTCAAGCGGCGCGTGGACCGGCTACGCGCCGAAGGCGCCATCACCGGCTTCACCGTCCGCGTGGACCCGGCCGCCATGGGCTGGGAGACCGAGGGCTTCATCGAGATCTACTGTCGGCACAACACCTCGCCGGACGACATCCGGCGAGGACTGGAGAGGTACCCCGAGGTGGTGTCCGCGTCGACCGTCACCGGCGACGCGGACGCCCTCGTCCAGGTCTTCGCCTCCGACATGCGCCACTTCGAGCGGGTCCTGGAACGCATCGCGGGCGAGCCGTTCGTGGAACGCACCAAGTCGGTGCTCGTCCTCTCCCCGCTCCTGCGCCGCTTCACCTCCGGCGCGCCCGCCTAACGCCTCCCGGCGAGGGCCGGGGGCGGGGCCGGGACGGTCAGGCGCCCGGAGTGCGCAGGCCCAGGAAGAGCGGGCTGCGGCGCAGGGCGAAGCCCATCGACTCGTAGAGCTGCACGGCCCCGGTGTTGGCCGCCGCCGCGTGCAGGAACGGGAGCTCCCCGCGCTCACGGACCGCAGCCGCCACCGCGCGTATCAGCCGGCCCGCCAGGCCCCGGCCCCGGTGGTCCGGGTGGGTGCACACCGCGCTGATCTCCGACCAGCCCGCCGGCCGCATCCGCTCCCCGGCCATCGCGACCAGCCGGCCCTCGTGCCGGATCCCGAGGTACGTGCCCAGCTCGACCGTCCGGTCCAGGAGCGGGCCCGGCTTGGTCAGCGCCACCAGCTCCAGCATCTCCGGTACGTCACCGAGCCCCAGCACCACCGCCTCCGGCGCCTCCTCGGCCCGTACCGCCCGCCCGTCCAGCTGCACCCCCGGAACCGTCACCAGCGTTTGCCACCCCGGCGGCGGGGTCAGCAGCCCGGTCACCCAGACCTCCTGCCCGGGGCCGGCCAGCGCGGCAAGATCCGCCCACGCCCGCGGGTCCTGCGGATCGGCGAGCGCCGAGAACGGGGACGTGTCCAGCGTGTAGCGGGCCGCCAGACCGGCGGGCCCGAACTCGGCGAAACCGCCGTGCGGCCCGGTCAGCGCGGCCCAGACCGGATTGTCGAGTACCTCGTCGAGCACTTCACTGCCGCACAGCGTGCCGCTCTCGGGGGACATGGGTGCAGGACTCCTCAAGTGGGGCGACGACGTCCGGCTGGTGACCGCCTTCTTGACGGCCCCGGGCGCCGCCACGAGACTTCGGTGGACGGCCATGACGGACAGCGCCCGCCACCGGAAGCCTAACCAGCACCGGTCGGGGGCGGCCGAGGACAGGACGGGGGTGGGCGGCGGTGGACACGGCCCGGACGGCGGACACGGACACGCGGGACCGGACCCTCCGGCGCTGGTGGCTCACCCGGCGCCTGCACATCGACCTCCTGCGGGTGTGCAGCGCTTTCGGCCCGCACGGCTGACCCCCCTCAGAGACGAGTGACCCGGACCGGGCGCGCACCGCGCCGCCCGGGGCCCAGCCGTGTTGTCCTCCACGCCAGGAGAGTCATGTCGCACACCGTCCTGCCCCGCACCCCGCTGCCCCGCACCAGCCCGGCGCCCGCCCCGCGGGGCCGCATCGGGGCCGGTTTCTCCCCCGTACCGCACCGCTACCACCTCTACCTCCGCGCCGACTGTCTCCCCTCGCAGCAGGTCACCGCCGCCCTCGCCGCGCTGGGCCTGGACCGCTCCATCACCGCCACCGTCCTCGGCACGGAGCCCCGGGCGGCCGAGTACACCGCCCTGCGGCTGGCCTACGAGGCCACCGGCCACCACTTCGACGGAGCCCTGACCGTTCCGGCCCTCGTCGACACCTGGAGCGGCCGCGTCGTCTCCGACCACACCCCCGACATCCTCGACGACCTGCGCTTCCTGGCCGCCCACCCGGCCTTCCGCGCAGGCTCGTAGCAAGGAGTCGTAGCCAGGGGCCACAGTGGGGGCCACAGCAGTGGTCGTACGGGGTCCACGAGGGGGCCCGGGGCGCCCGCGCAACGAATCGCCGCGTCGACCAGGGAACACGCAACGAATCGATGCGCGGAGCGCAACGCTCACGGCTTGTCCGGATCGAACGCGCGAACGTACCGTTTTATGACCCCCTCCCCGCCTGTCACAGAGGTAGCCCATGCCCCCGCTGCGCACCGCCCTCCTCCAGAGCTCCGGCGTTCTCGGCGACACCGCCCAGAACCTCAAGGCGCTCGACGAGGCAGCGGCGCGCGCCGCACAGAGCGGGGCCGGGCTCCTCGTGACCTCGGAGATGTTCCTGACCGGCTACGCGCTGGACCTCCAGGACGTCCCCGGCCTCGCCGAGGCCGCCGACGGCGCCTCCGCCCTGGCCATCGGCGAGATCGCCCGCCGCCACGGGATCGCCGTCCTGTACGGCTACCCGGAGAGCGCGGACGGCGTCGTCTACAACGCCGCCCAGCTCATCGGCCCCGACGGCGCGGCGCTGGCGAACTACCGCAAGACCCACCTCTTCGGCTGCTTCGAACAGGACGCCTTCACCCCCGGCGACACCCCCGTCGTCCAGGCGGACCTGAACGGCCTCCGCATCGGCATCATGATCTGCTACGACGTGGAGTTCCCCGAGAACGTCCGGGCGCACGCGCTCGCCGGCACCGACCTCCTCCTGGTGCCGACCGCGCAGATGCACCCGTTCCAGTTCGTCGCCGAACAGCTCGTCCCCGTAAGGGCCTTCGAGAACCAGATGTACATCGCGTACGTCAACCGCACCGGCCCGGAAGGCGAGTTCGAGTTCGTCGGACTCAGCTGCCTGGCGAGCCCCGACGGGGTCACCCGGACCCGGGCCGGCCGCGGCGAGGAGCTGGTGTTCGGCGAGGCCGACCCCGAGCTGCTGTCGGCCTCGCGCGTGAACAACCCGTACCTGCGCGACCGCCGCCCCGGGCTCTACGCCTCCCTCGTCTAAGCCCCCTTCTTCCCCCAGCCCTGCCGCAAGGAGACGTACCCCCATGACGTCCACGGTGCCCACCACCGCCGTCCCGCACAGCGACGGACAGCCGCCGATCACCATGTTCGGTCCGGACTTCCCGTACGCGTACGACGACTTCCTCGCCCACCCGGCGGGCCTCGGCCAGATACCGGCGACCGAGCTCGGTACCGAGGTCGCCGTCATCGGCGGCGGGCTGTCCGGCATCATCTCGGCCTACGAGCTGATGAAGATGGGCCTCAAGCCCGTCGTCTACGAGGCGGACCAGATCGGTGGCCGCCTGCGCACCGTCGGCTTCGAGGGCGCCGAGACCGAGGGCCTCACCGCGGAGATGGGCGCCATGCGCTTCCCGCCCTCCTCCACGGCCCTGCAGCACTACATCGACCTCGTCGGCCTGGTCACGGAGCCCTTCCCGAACCCGCTCGCCGAGTCCACCCCCTCGACGGTCGTCGACCTCAAGGGCGAGAGCCACTACGCGGAGACGATCGCGGACCTCCCGCAGATCTACCGCGACGTGTCCGCCGCGTGGAACGCCTGTCTCGACGAGGGCGCCGACTTCTCCGACATGAACACCGCGATGCGCGAGCGGGACGTCCCGCGCATCCGCGAGATCTGGGCCAAGCTCGTCGAGAAGCTCGACGACGAGACCTTCTACGGCTTCCTCTGCAAGTCGGAGGCCTTCAAGTCCTTCCGCAAGCGTGAGATCTTCGGCCAGGTCGGCTTCGGCACGGGCGGCTGGGACACCGACTTCCCGAACTCCATCCTGGAGATCCTGCGCGTCGTCTACACCGAGGCGGACGACCACCACCGCGGCATCGTGGGCGGCTCGCAGCAGCTGCCGCTGCGCCTGTGGGAGCGCGAGCCGGAGAAGATCGTCCACTGGGCCCAGGGCACCTCCCTGTCCACCCTGCACGACGGCACCCCGCGCCCGGCGGTCACCCGCCTGCACCGCACGGCCGGCAACCGCATCACGGTCACCGACTCCTCCGGCGACATCCGCACGTACCGCGCCGCGATCTTCACGGCCCAGTCCTGGATGCTCCTGTCGAAGATCGAGTGCGACGACACGCTGTTCCCGATCGACCACTGGACGGCGATCGAGCGCACCCACTACATGGAGTCGTCCAAGCTGTTTGTCCCCGTCGACCGGCCGTTCTGGCTGGACAAGGACGAGGAGACCGGCCGCGACGTCATGTCGATGACGCTGACCGACCGCATGACCCGCGGCACGTACCTGCTGGACAACGGCCCGGACAAGCCCGCCGTCATCTGCCTCTCGTACACCTGGTGCGACGACAGCCTCAAGTGGCTGCCGCTGTCCGCGAACGAGCGGATGGAGGTCATGCTGAAGTCCCTCGGCGAGATCTACCCCAAGGTCGACATCCGCCGTCACATCATCGGCAACCCGGTCACCGTCTCCTGGGAGGACGAGCCCTACTTCATGGGCGCGTTCAAGGCCAACCTCCCGGGCCACTACCGCTACCAGCGCCGCCTGTTCACCCACTTCATGCAGGACCGCCTCCCCGAGGACAAGCGCGGCATCTTCCTCGCGGGCGACGACATCTCCTGGACGGCCGGCTGGGCCGAGGGCGCGGTCCAGACCGCCCTCAACGCCGTCTGGGGCGTCATGCACCACCTCGGCGGGTCCACGGACTCCACCAACCCGGGCCCGGGCGACGTCTACGACGACATCGCCCCGGTCGAACTCCCCGAGGACTGATCCTCCGGGTACCCAAGGCCACGGGCCGTCCCCGCGTGAGCAGCGCGGGGACGGCCCGTTCTCAATGTCCGCGCCACGGCGGGGCCGTACGCCTCCAGACCAGCCTCCAGCGCGCGGCCACCGCAGCGCGCGCGGCCGGCGCGTCGTCCTCCGGGCCGGTGGGACGGTACCCCAGGCTCACCCCGCACCCGGCGCACAGCCGGTGGACGCCGCAACCGTCGTGGTGCTCCGTCGTGCCGCGGTCCACGTCGCAGACGGGGCAGCTCGCCCACTGGCCGGACGGAGCGCGCAGGATGCGCGGCATCGTGACGGTGAGCGGCTCCACCGGGTGGAACTCGGGGTCGGGGCACCAGAGGCGGCGCGTGGGCTCGGGCGGATCCGGGATCCGGACCCCGGCCGCCTTCTGCGCGCGTCGCGCGACCACCCAGGTCGCGTGCGCCGCACGCCAGATCTCCCGGGCGGCGTGCAGTTCCTCCACGGCCCTCACCAGCGCGTCGGGATCTTCCTCCAGGTCCGCCGGGATCCGGGCACTGTGGACCAAGTGGTGGTAGGTCGCACGGACGCCGTACGGCGCGAACTCGGCCACGCAGGTCCGGAACCCGCAGAACCTCTGCACCGGCGCCAGCGAGACGTCGTGCACCCGGAGCCGGTGCGTGGCGAAGCTGGTCATTCCGGGAGCGTAGGGCGGCCCCCGTCCGGCCCGCACCGGGGTTTCAGCCCCGCGGGGTCAGCAGGCAGCGACCGACCAGGCCCACGCCCGCGTCGAGGGAGTCCGTGAACTCCTCGGCCAGTTCCGGCGCCCGGCGCAGCGTCCACAGCAGGCGGGCCGCCGACCAGGCCCCGGCGCGGGCGCGCTCCAGGCTCCACGAGCCGACCAGGTGGGTCAGCGGGTCGGCGATCTCCAACAGGTCCGGGCCCGGCATCAGGTCCTCCCGGATGTGCTCCTCCAGTGAGACCAGCGTGTCGCCGACCCGGTCGAAGTCCGCCTCCAGGGCCCGCGGTTCACAGCCCAGCTCACCGCAGGTGGTCACCACCGCGAGCGCCAGGTCATGGCCGATGTGCGCGTTGATCCCGGCCAGCGCGTGCTGGAGCGGGCGGATCCCGGGGTGGCGGCGGTACTGCAACAAGGGGCGCCAGCAGGCCGGGGCCCGCTCCGCCTCGACCGCCGTCAGGTAGCGCTCCGCGAACCGCACGCTGAGCGTCTCCGCCCGCCGGGGCGCCGGGAAGGCGCCGTGCTCGATCCGCCGGTGCAGGGTCTCCGTCACCGTCAGGTAGACCCGGTTGAAGACGGCGACACCGTCCTGCGGCGGGAGCCGCTCCTCCAGGGCGCGCATCCGCGCCAGCACCGCTTCCATGGGGGCAGGGTCGCAGGCGCCGACGCGGATCCGGGGAACTTGGCCGTACGCTTCCCCGGTTCGGGCGAAACACCGTCAACGGGGCTTGTCCTGGCCGCCCCCGGAGCCCTCGTCGTAAGCGGAGGTGCCCGCGTCGAGCAGGGGCTCCTGCTTGAGGTGCGCGGGCGCGAGGTACCGCAGTGCGTGGTAGCCGGTGATCACCACGATCGTGCCCAGCGCGATGCCGCCCAGCTCGAAGGTTTCGGTGATCTGCAGCTTCACGCCGCCGATGCCGATGATGATGCCCGCCGCGGCCGGCACCAGGTTCAGCGGATTGCGCAGGTCCACGCCGCCGTTGAGCCAGATCTGCGCGCCGAGCAGGCCGATCATCCCGTAGAGGATGACCGTGATGCCGCCGAGCACCCCGCCCGGGATCGCGGCGACGATGGCACCGAACTTGGGGCACAGCCCGAAGAGCAGCGCGAAGCCCGCCGCCGCCCAGTAGGCCGCCGTCGAGTAGACCCGGGTGGCCGCCATGACACCGATGTTCTCGGAGTAGGTGGTGTTCGGCGGGCCGCCGACCGCCGTGGACAGCATGGACGCGGCGCCGTCCGCCGCGATCGCCGTGCCCAGCTTGTCGTCGAGCGGATCGCCGGTCATCTCGCCCACGGCCTTGATGTGGCCCGCGTTCTCGGCGATCAACGCGATCACCACCGGCAGGGCGATCAGGATCGCCGACCACTCGAAGGCCGGCGCGTGGAAGGACGGCAGCCCGATCCAGTCCGCCTTGGCGACCGCCGAGAGGTCCAGCCGCCAGTGGTCGACGGCGGCCTCCCCGCCCAGCGTCGAGTGGATCTTCCCGAAGAGCACGTCGGAGAGCCACGAGATCCCGTACCCGAAGAGCAGACCGAGGAAGATCGCGATGCGCGACCAGAAGCCGCGCAGACAGACCACGGCCGCCCCCGTGAACAGCATCGTCAGCAACGCCGTCCACTGGTCCTGCGGCCAGTACGTGCTCGCCGTCACCGGCGCCAGGTTGAAGCCGATCAGCATCACCACCGCGCCCGTCACGATGGGCGGCATCGCCGTGTGGATGACGCGGGCGCCGAACCGCTGGACCACCAGGCCCGCCAAGAACAACGCCACGCCGACGACGAAGACGGCGCCCGTGACCACCGCACTGTCCCCGCCCGCGGCCCGGATGGCCGCCGCGACACCGACGAACGACAGCGAACAGCCCAGGTACGACGGCACCCGGCCGCGCGTCGCGAGGAGGAAGATCACCGTTGCGACGCCCGACATCATGATGGCCAGGTTCGGGTCCAGGCCCATCAGGACCGGAGCGACGAAACTCGCGCCGAACATCGCCACGACGTGCTGCGCGCCCAGCCCGGCGGTCCGCGGCCACGACAGCCGCTCCTCCGGCCGGACCACCGCGCCGGGGGCGGGAGTCCGCCCGTCTCCGTGCAGGGTCCAGCCCACGCCGAGGCCCATGTTCCACTCCTTCTTCTCCGGACGGTCGCCGCCGCTCCGGCTGCTCACACATCGAGGCCGCAGCGCACGGGGTACGTGCCGCTGCGGCCAGTCGACATGTTACGGCCGGGTTTGGGCAGGTTCGTCGAGGTGGGTGGGGTCGGACGTGGTCGTCGCCCCACCGAGATCGCCCCCAGCCTGCCCCACCGACGACCCCGGGCGCAGCACCGCGGCACCGGCGATCAGCGCGCACGCCAGGAGGGTGACCAGCCCGAAGGACACGACGAGCGACGTCGCGTTCGCCACCGCACCGATCGCCGACGGGGCGATCAGCCCCGAGGTGTACGTGATCGTCGCGACACCCGCGATGGCCTGCGCCGGTGCCGGGCCGCTGCGCCCCGCCGCCGCGAAGGCCAGCGGGACCACCACCGCGATCCCGAGCCCGATCAGCCCGAACCCGGCCAGCGCGCCGGCCGGATGCCGGACCCCGACCACGAGCAGCCCGCCCGCAGTGGCCACCACCCCGCCCGCCCGGACCGTGCGCACCGCCCCGAACCGGTTCACCACCCGGTCCCCGACCAGCCGGGCCACGGCCATGGTGAGCGCGAAGGCCGTGGTGGAGGCCGCCGCCAGACCCGCGTCCGTGTGCAGGACGTCCCGCAGGTAGACCGCCGACCAGTCCAGGCTCGCGCCCTCGGCGAAGACCGCGCAGAACCCCACGGCCCCGATCAGCAGCGCCGACTTCGGCGGCAGCGCGAAGTGCGGCGGCGCCTGCGCCTCCGGGTCGGCCCTCAGGTCCAGCACGCCCTGTACGGCGAACAGCCCGAACGCCGTCAGGACCAGCGCGGCGACCAGGTGGTGCAGCCGGGCGTCGCCCCCGGTGTGCGCGGCGACGGTACCCGCGGCCGACCCGAGCAGCGCGCCCACGCTCCACATGCCGTGCAGCGAGGACATGATCGAGCGGCCCAGCCGGTTCTCCGTCTCCACGCCCAGCGCGTTCATCGCCACGTCCGACATGCCGGCGGTGGCTCCGTAGACGAAGAGCACGAAGCAGAGGGCGGGCAGGTTCGGGGCGAGGCTCGGCAGGATCAGCGAGAGGGTCCAGAGCGAGAGCAGGGCCCGCAGCGCGGCGCGTGCGCCGAGCCAGTGGTTGATCCGGCCCGCCAGCGGCATCGCGAGCGCCGCGCCCACGGCGGGGGCGGCGAGGGCCAGGCCCAGCGTGCCCGGGCTGAGCTGGGCGTGCTCCTGGATCCAGGGGATACGGGTGGCGAAGGAGCCGGTGACGGCACCGTGGGTGCAGAAGACGGCGGCGATGGTGTAGCGGGCATGGCGCAGGCGCGCCGGGCTGAGGTCGGTGTCCCCGGTCATGACGATTAAACTATCAGGGACCCTGCCTGATAGATAATGGGCCCGACTCCTAGGATGGGCTCCGTGACTCCTGCCCCCACCACCGCTCCGGCACCGTCGCCCGCCTCGCCCAGTACGGCCCGGGCCATCAACGACCGCCTCGCCCTGCAACTCCTCCAGGAATCCGGGCCGCTGACGGCCACCCAGCTCAAGACCATGACCGGCCTCTCCCGCCCGTCGGTCGCCGACCTCGTCGAACGGCTCACCGAAGCCGGACTCATCGAAGTAGCCGGCGAATCCGGCGAACAGCGCCGCGGCCCCAACGCCAAGCTCTACGGGATCGTCGCCGACCGCGCCCACCTGGCCGCCCTCGACGTGCGCACCGACCGGGTCACCGCCGTCGTCACCGACCTCCTCGGCCGCCCCCTCGCCGAAGCCGCCCTGCCCGTCGGCGCCCCCGAGGACGCCGTGGCCGCCCTGCTGCGCACCGCACGCGAAGCCGGCGCCGCCGAGCTGCACACCGTCGTCATAGGCGCCCCGGGCCTGGTCGCCCCGGCCACCGGCGAACTCCGCGACACCAGCGGCCTCCCGGCCTGGCACCGGGACCTGGTCACCGCACTGCAGCGGAGCCTGCCCGCCGTGGTCGTCGTCGAGAACGAAACCAATCTGGCCGCTCTCGCCGAGCAGCGCCTGGGCGTGGCCCGCGACCTGGACTCCTTCGTGCTGCTGTGGCTCGGCGCGGGCGTGGGCGCGGCCGTGGTCCTGGACGGCCGGCTGCGCCGGGGCGCCTCCGGCGGGGCGGGCGAGATCGGCTTCCTCCCGGTACCGGGCACCGCCGGCCTGCCGTCGGCCGAGGACTGCGCGGGCGGATTCCACGCCCTGGTGGGCCGCGAAGCCGTGACCGCGCTGGCGCGCGCACACGGCTTCGCGGGCCCCGCGGAGGAGGCCGTGGCCGGAGCCGCGGGGGAGGCCTTCCTCGAAGCACTGGCCGAACGGCTCGCGCTCGGCGCGGCAGCGGCCGCGGCGATCCTGGACCCGGGCTGCGTGGTCCTGGCGGGCGAACTGGGCCGCGCGGGCGGCCCCGCACTGGCCGCCCGGGTCGCCCACCGAGTGGCGAAGCTGACCCCGGTCCCGACGGAGATCCGCGCCACGACCCTGGGCGACCCGGCGGTCCTGGCGGGAGCCGAACTGGCGGCGCGGGAGGCCGCGCAGGCGGTGCTGTTCGGGGGGTAGGCGGGTGGTGGCGGGGGCCGGGGGGCGGGAGACGATCGGACTGACGGGAAACCCCCATGCGCGACTCTGATGCCGATCAAGAGGACCCCGCCCCCCCGAAGCCCCCGCCCCGCCTCCTACCCCCGCCCCCCACCCCGCCCCGCCGCGAACTGGGCGAACGTGAGGCGGCCCACCGCGTGGGACGGGGTCAGGTTGCCGCCGCGCTTGAAGCCCGCGTAGGCCTTGCCCGCCAGGGGGAGGGGGAGCACCCGGCGGTGGCGGCCCGTCGAGGCCAGGTAGGTGCGGGCCAGGTCCGGCAGGGTGTGGATCTCCGGGCCGCCGATGTCCGGGACCCGGCCCGACGGAGTCGGGACGGCCAGTTCCACCAGGCGGTCCGCGACCTCACCGACGGCGATCGGCTGGACCCGTACCCCGCCCGGCACGGGCACCGGCACCAGCGGAAGCTTCGCCGCCGTGTCCACCAGCTGCGCCACCAGATCGTGGAACTGGGTCGTGCGCAGGATGGTCAGGCCCAGCCCCGAGGCCTCCAGCAGCCGCTCGACCTTCAGCTTCGTGCGGTAGTAGCCGAGCGGCACCACGTCGACCCCGACGATCGAGATGTAGACGATGTTGGTGACGGTCCCCGCCCGCCGGGCCGCGTCGACGAGGTGCCGGGCGGCGGCCTCGTCGTCCTTGCCCCCGCCGCGCGTGTTGCTCGCGCAGTGCACGATCACCTCGGCGCCCGCCGTCGCCGCGTCCAGCCCGCTGCCGTCCGCCAGGTCGACCGGGTGGTCCGGGGCGTGCCGGCTCAGCGCACGGACCTCGTGGCCCGCGCTCCGGAGCCGGTCCACGACCAGTACGCCGAGGGTGCCGGTGCCGCCGGTGACGAGGATGGTGCTCACGGGTTCCGCCTTTCGCCGATGTCGTTCCTTCAGCAGCGGAGACCGGACGGCCCTCAGGAATGTGACAGCTGCCGCCGGAGGAATTCCAGCTTCTCCGGGTTGACCACCGTGCTGAGCCCGCTGACCAGCCCGTTCTCGAATTCCACCAGAAGAACGCCCGTCTCGCCGAAGAGCAGCGCCGGTACCCCGTTGATCTCCGCGACGCTGACCGGCAGGTCCCCGGCGAACTTCTTGAGCACCCCGATCGCGAACCGGGCCACCTTCTCCCGTCCCAGGATCGGCCGCAGCGCCGCGTTGACCACGCCGCCGCCGTCCGAGACGAACCGGACGTCGGCCGTCAGCAGCCCTTCCAGCCGGGTCAGGTCCCCGCTGCGCGCCGCCCTCATGAAGGTCTCCACGAGGCTCTGCCACCGTTCGGGGTCCGGTGCGAAGCGCGGCTCCGGCGCGGTCGGCCGGTCCGTGGCCACCCGGCCGGCCGCCCGCCGGTAGAGCTGGCGGCAGTTGGCCTCGGTGAGGTCCAGGAGTCCGGCGATCTCCCGGTGGCTGTAGGCGAAGGCCTCGCGCAGGACGTAGACGGCCCGTTCCACCGGCGTGAGCTGCTCCAGTAGCACCAGTAGGGCCATGGACACACTGTCCCGCTGCTCCGCGGACTCCAGCGGACCGAGCGTGCCGTCCCCGGTGAGGACGGGCTCCGGGAGCCAGGGGCCGACGTACGCCTCGCGCCGGACCCGCGCCGAGGTGAGGGTGTTGAGGCACAGGTTCGTGACGACCTTGGCGAGCCAGGCGCCGGGGTGCTCGATCTCCTCGCGGTCCGCGGACGCCCAGCGCAGGTACGCCTCCTGCACGGCGTCCTCGGCCTCTGCGGCGGAGCCGAGCATGCGGTAGGCGATGCCGAACATCCGGGGACGGTTTTCCTCGAAGTCCGCGTCGGACGCGGGGATGTGTGTGATCACCGGTGCAGCGTACGAGGCCGGGTACGTGCGGAACGAGCGAGGACCCGGTGGCCGCCGGGCCACCGGGTCCTCACCTTCACTCGTGGATCAGGGCGCAGGGGTCAGCAGGCGCCCTGGTCCTTCCAGACACCCCATTCACCGGTGGTGCCGGGCTCTTCGTTCTGCGTCCACCACTGGGCCTTCCAGGTGCGGCCCTTGTGGGAGACGAGGTTGCCGCTGTTGTAGACCGTGCCCGCCACGTACGCCGGATTGGTGCACGTCCCGCCCGGAGGCGTGGTCGGCGGGGTCGTGGGGGGAGTGGTCGGCGGGGTGGTGGGAGGGGTGGTCGGGGGAGTGGTGGGGGGCTGGGTGCCGCCGCCGGGCTGGACCGTCGTCGTACCGCGGGCCAGGTCGCCGGCGAGGGCGTAGGTGGTGCCGGAGATCTTCACCGTCCAGTTGGAGGGCGTCGACACCGGCAGGTAGTAGTTGAACGCCAGGTCGACGGAGGCGCCGGGGGCCAGGGTCTGCCAGGCCGGGAGCTTCAGGGAGACCCGCTGGAAGTCGCCCTTGAGGCCGCCGACGTTGGTGCCGGTGTGGCCGCTGCTGATCACGGTCGTGCCGAAGCCGGACTGGTCGGAGGCGTTGTTCGGGGCCGAGGTGCCGTAGTCGAACTGGAACTCGGTGCCGCCGGGCAGCGTGGCGTTCGTGTTGTTGGTGATCTTCAGCTTCGGGGTGAGCGGGTAGTTGGAGTCGCCCAGCTTGAACTCGGTGAACTCCGTCTTGATGTCCACGGCCTGGGTGGGCAGGGCGGTGGCGCCCGCCTTCTTCGCGCCGTAGGGGGAGGCCGACTTGAACTTCTGGTACATCGTGTCGGTGAGCGTGTCGCCCATCTCGTACTGGCCCTTGGCCGCGTTGTACGCGTAGTCGCCCGCGAGCTCCCAGACCATCGTGCCGCCGATGCCCTTGTTGATCACGTAGTCGGCCTTGGCGGCCACCGACTGCTCGTCCTCCGTCGAGAGGAAGACCTTCTTCTGGGCGTTCCACAGCCACGGCGCCACCAGGGTGGAGTCGTACTTGCGGACGTAGGTGCCGGTCAGCGTGGTGTTCGCCGGGAAGCCGTACCTGGTGACGTAGTCGCCCACGACGCCCTTCTCCAGGTTCTTGGCGTGCCACATCGGGTTGGAGCCGGCCGGGGACTCGACCCCGTTGGTGTCCTTGTCGTGCCACAGGTTGTCGATGCCGACCGCGCCGTCGCCGCACTTGGTCAGGCCCGCACCGGCCGGGCAGGTGGTCGCGGGAGCCTTGCCCCACAGGCCGTCGGTGCCGCCCTGCACGTTCTTGAAGCCGCGGGTGTAGTAGGGCAGGCCGATGTTGATCCGGCCGCCCGGCATCGAGCCGCGGAAGTAGTGGTACGCCCAGTCGGTGTTGAGGTAGCCGATGCCGCCGTACTGGGAGGTGGAGTAGACGCCGGCGGCGGCGAGTTCGCCGTCCTTGCCGTCGTCGAAGAGCGAGGCGTTGGGGCCGACGTACTCGTTCCAGGCGCCGTGCAGGTCGTAGGACATGATGTTGACGTAGTCCAGGTACTTCTGGACCTGGAACGTCTCCATGCCGCGCAGCAGGTAGCCGGAGGAGGGGGCGGCGACGGAGAGCAGGTAGTGCTTGCCGTCGGCGGCGCCCGCGCGGTCGAGCTTCTCGCGCAGGGACTTCATCAGGGCCGCGTAGCCCTGGACGAGGCCGGCGCGGCGGGCGTTGGCCAGTTGCCAGTCCAGCGGGTTGCCGGCGTCCTTCATGGTGGTCGGGTACTCGTAGTCGATGTCGACGCCGTTGAAGCCGTACTTCCGGATGAACTCGACCGAGGAGTCGGCGAAGGTGTCGATGCCGGCCTGGTTGACCGAGCCGTCGGCGTTCGTGGCCATCGAGTAGAAGCCGCCGGAGGCGACCCGGTTGCCGTCGTCGCCGAAGTAGCCGCCGGTCTCCGCCCAGCCGCCGACCGAGATCAGCGTCTTGACGTTCGGGTACTGCTTCTTGAACTTCGTCAGCTGGTTGAAGTGGCCCTTGTAGGGGAGGGCCGGGTCCATCTCGGCGCCGGCGACACCGGGCCAGGTCATCCCGGTGGCGGCGTTGTTCGCGCCGTCCGCGCCGACGGAGATCTTGTTGTCGGAGCCCACGTGGGCGAAGGCGTAGTTCAGGTGGGTGACCTTGGACCACGGGATGTTGTTGGCGAGGTAGGCGGGGGCGCCGTCCTTGCCGGTGCGCCAGCCGGTGAAGTATCCGATGACGCGGCGCTGGTGGTCGGCGCCCATCTTCTCGCGGCCTTCGGTGTCGTAGACCGAGCAGTACGGGACGTCGACGCCGGCGGTCTTGTACAGCCCGTCGGGGCGACAGCCCTCGTTGTCGGCCGCGTGCGAGACGCCCGCCGAGAGCCCGCCCACCAGGAGTCCGGCGATCGCTGCGCCGGATGCCAGGAGCATCGCTCTCGTACGTGTGGGGGACAGCATTGTGCCTCCTGGGGAGGGGAGGATGCAGGACACAACTGGACACGAAATGAAGCAACAGGAGTGGTGCAGAGGCGTGTTGGCCCGAGATGTGCGCACATCTGACGGGCCGTTCCCGGGAAGTTGAAGGGAACGTTAAGAGGACTAGACCACCCCGTCAATAGGTCTGGACCAATCCCGTCCGACTTGACAAAGTCCGCATCGGCCCCGACCTCCTGTGAGCCAGGCCACACCACATGACCCGCATCGCGCCCGATCGGACATGGCAGACTGGCTGGAGTACCAGTAGCAGCGCACTCCGGGGTCGGTGTAATTCCGAACCGGCGGTTATAGTCCGCGACCCGTCCGCAGCCAGCGGTCGGTTGACCAGGTGAGATTCCTGGACCGACGGTTAAAGTCCGGATGGGAGGCAGTGCGCGGCGGGCCAGTCACCGGTACGCCGCCGTCGGCGGTTCATCGGCACATCCCTGCGGATGTGCCCGGTCGAACCGTTTTCCGGCCTCGGCGTCCCCTGTGTGCTGTACCGCTTCATCTGTCGTATCCCGACAGGCCCCGGAGTCCGTGCCCGATGAGGCAGGAGGACCCGGTGGCGACACACGCCGCGCACGCAGCACCCGACGCGGACACCCGTGCCATGCGCCGAGCCATCGAGCTCGCGGCCCGCGGACTCGGCTCCACCAGCCCCAACCCGGTCGTCGGCTGCGTCATCACCGACGCGTCGGGCGCGATCGTCGGCGAGGGCTGGCACGAGCGGGCCGGCGGCCCGCACGCCGAGGTCCACGCCCTGCGCGCGGCAGGCGAGGCCGCCCGCGGCGGCACCGCCTACGTCACCCTCGAGCCCTGCAACCACACCGGCCGTACGGGGCCCTGCGCCCAGGCCCTCGCAGGCGCCGGCATCACCCGCGTGGTCTACGCCGTATCCGACCCGAACCCGCAGGCCAGCGGTGGCGGCGCCACCCTGCGCGCGGCCGGGATCGACACCACGGCAGGGCTCCTCGCGGACGAGGCCGAGGTGGGCAACGCCGCCTGGCTGACCTCCGTACGCCTGGGCCGGCCGCACGTCACCTGGAAGTACGCCGCCACCCTCGACGGCCGCAGCGCCGCCGCGGACGGCAGCAGCCGCTGGATCAGCTCCGCCGAGTCCCGGGCCGACGTCCACCGGCTGCGCGCCGAGGCCGACGCCGTCCTCGTCGGCGGCGGCACCCTGCGCGCCGACGACCCGCACCTCGCCGTGCGCGGCGTGGAGGGCGCCGTGCAGCCGCTGCGGATCGCCCTCGACGCCCGCGCCGCGCTCCGGCCGACCGCCCGCATCCTCGACGACGCCGCGCCCACCCTGCTCGTCGTCGGAGAGGACGCCGACACCCGGCACCTGCCCGGCGTCGAACTGCTCCGGCTGCCCCTGCAGGACGGCCGCATCGGCGTCCACGACCTCCTCACCCGCCTCTTCCTGCGCGGCGTGCGCTCCGTCCTGCTGGAAGGCGGGCCCACCCTGGCGGGCGCCTTCCTCGAAGGCGGCGCCGTCGACCGCGTCGTCGGCTACATCGCCCCGGCCCTGCTCGGCGCCGGCCCCGCGGCCCTCGCCGACGCCGGGATCAAGAACATCTCCGGTGCGCAGCGCCTCGACATCACCGAGGTCGTCCGCATCGGCCCCGATCTCCGCATCACCGCGGTCCCCGTCACCGCACCCACCGCCACCGCCACCAAGGAGCACTGAGTGTTCACCGGAATCGTCGAAGAACTGGGCGAGGTCACCGCTGTCGAGCAGCTCGAGGAAGCCTCCCGCTTCCGGCTGCGCGGCCCCCTCGTCACCGAAGGCGCCAAGCACGGTGACTCCATCGCGGTGAACGGCGTCTGCCTCACCGTCGTGGAGACCGCGGACGGCGAGTTCACCGCCGACGTCATGCAGGAGACCCTGAACCGCTCCAGCCTCGGCGCCCTGACCCAGGGCTCCCGGGTCAACCTGGAACGCCCGATGGCCCTCGGCGGACGGCTCGGCGGCCACCTGGTCCAGGGGCACGTGGACGGCACCGGCGAGATCATCTCCCGGACCCCCTCCGAGCACTGGGAGATCGTCAAGGTCGCCCTGCCGAAGAACCTCTCCCGCTACGTCGTCGAGAAGGGCTCCATCACGGTCGACGGCGTCAGCCTCACCGTGGTCGAGGCCGCCGCCGACTGGTTCACCATCAGCCTCATTCCCACCACCCTCGCGCTGACCACCCTCGGCATCAAGCAGAGCGGCGACCCGGTCAACCTCGAGGTCGACGTCCTCGCGAAGTACGTCGAGCGCCTGCTGGCCGCCGGCGTGAACCCGCTGCACGCGACGGGAGACGACCGGTGAGCGCCCTGACCTGGCTCAACGCGGAGGCCTTCACCGTCTTCGGCCAGAAGGTCATCTGGTCCGACATGATCGGCAACCTGATGGGACTGGCCGCGCTCGCGCTCGGCTGGCGCCGCTCGATCTGGACCTGGCCCGCCCAGCTCCTCTCCGGCCTGATCCTCATCGCCGCCTACGCCTCCGCCCACCTCGCGGGCGGCGTCGGCAAGCAGCTCCTCGTCATCGGCGTGGCCGTCTTCGGCTGGCGCGCCTGGCAGCGCGGCCGCCAGCGGGCCCAGGACGGCTCCATCGCCGTGCGCACCGCCACCTGGAAGGAGCGCGGGCTCCTCCTGGCCGGCGCGGCGCTCGGCACCCTCGCCGTCGGCGGCCTCTTCACGCTCTTCCCGAACCTCTCGTGGAGCCCGTGGGCCGACGCGTACATCTTCGTCGGCACCATCGTCGCGATGGTCGCCCAGGCCCGCGGCCTCGTCGAGTTCTGGTTCGCCTGGCTCCTCGTCGACCTGGTCGGCGTCCCCCTCGCCTTCAGCAACGGGCTGGCGTTCTCCGGCCTCGTCTACGTCGTGTACTTCGCCCTCGTGCTGTGGGGCGCCTACGACTGGTACCAGCGTTCCCGCACCAACCCCGCCCCGGCCCTGGAAGGAGCAACGGCATGACCATCCTCAAGCCCGTGCCCGACATCCCCGAAGAGACCTTCCGCCTCGACCCCGTCGAGCAGGCCATCCGCGACATCGCGGCGGGCCGCCCCGTCGTCGTCGTCGACGACGAGGACCGCGAGAACGAGGGCGACCTCGTCATCGCCGCCGAGAAGGCCACTCCCGAGATCATCGCGTTCATGATGAGCGAGTGCCGCGGCCTGATCTGCGCCCCCATGGAGGGCGCCGAGCTGGACCGGCTCGAGCTCCCCCAGATGGTCGGGAACAACACCGAGTCGATGAAGACCGCCTTCACCGTCTCCGTCGACGCGAGCGCCGCCCACGGCGTCTCCACCGGCATCTCGGCCGCCGACCGCGCCACCACCCTGCGCCTGCTGGCCGACGGGGTCTCCGAGCCCGGTGACTTCGTCCGCCCCGGCCACGTCTTCCCGCTGCGCGCCAAGCCCGGCGGCGTCCTGGTCCGCAACGGCCACACCGAGGCCGCCGTCGACCTCGCCCGCCTCGCGGGCCTGCGCCCGGCCGGCGCCATCGTGGAGATCGCCGGCGAGGACGGCGTCATGCTGCGCCTGCCCGAGCTGATCCCCTTCGCCCGCAAGCACGGCCTGACGATCATCTCCATCGAGGACCTGATCGCCTACCGCCGCTCCGCCGAGCCCACCGTGCGCCGCGAGGCCGAGGTCAGCCTGCCGACCGCCTTCGGCGAGTTCACGGCGTACGGCTACCGCTCCACCGTCGACGGCGTCGAGCACGTCGCCCTCGTCCACGGCGAGATCGGCGACGGCTCCGACATCCTCGTCCGGATGCACTCCGAGTGCCTGACCGGCGACATCTTCGCCTCCCAGCGCTGCGACTGCGGCCCCCAGCTGCACGCCTCCATGGAACGCATCAAGACAGAGGGCCGCGGCATCGTCGTGTACCTGCGCGGCCACGAGGGCCGCGGCATCGGACTCCTGTCCAAGCTGCGCGCGTACGAGCTCCAGGAGCGCGGCCGCGACACCCTCGACGCCAACCTGGAACTCGGCCTGCCCGCCGACGCCCGCGACTACGGCGCCGGCGCCCAGATCCTCGCCGACCTCGGCGTGCACGGCGTCCGGCTGATGACCAACAACCCCGAGAAGTCCGACGCCCTCGTCCGGCACGGCATCGCGGTCACCAGCCGGGAGTCGATGCCGATGGAGGCCGGCGAGCACAATCTGCGGTACCTGCGCACCAAGCGGGACCGGATGGGTCACGACCTGCCCTGGCTGGACGGGCCCGTGACCACCTCCGCCTGCGGCAACCAGTAGGCACGCACCACCACGCGTACGCACATCCACCCAACCCACCCCACCCAACACGAACCACCGAGGAGCAGAGCTGTGAGCGGCAAGGGCGCACCCGAACTGAGCGTGAAGAACTGCGGAGACCTCCGAGTCGCGGTGATCGCGGCCCAGTGGCACGAGAAGGTCATGGACGGACTGGTCGACGGAGCCCTGCGGGCCCTGCACGAGCTGGGCATCGACGAGCCCACCCTGCTCCGGGTCCCCGGCAGCTTCGAGCTCCCGGTCGTGGCGAAGGTACTCGCCGGTCGCGGTTACGATGCCATCGTCGCCCTCGGAGTGGTCATCCGCGGCGGCACCCCGCACTTCGACTACGTCTGCCAGGGCGTCACCCAGGGCCTGGTACAGGTGTCGATCGACACCGGAGTCCCCGTCGGCTTCGGAGTACTGACCTGCGACAACGACGAGCAGGCGCTGGACCGCGCCGGCCTCGAGGGGTCGAACGAGGACAAGGGGCACGAAGCGGTCACCGCCGCCGTCTCCACCGCCATGACCCTGCGCACCGTCAGCGAACCCTGGCGCTGAGTGGCGACGGGGAACCCCGTATTCTGAGGACCATCATGGCTGACAAGACCCCCAAGACCTTCGAGGAGCTCTTCACCGAGCTCCAGCGCAAGGCCGCCGAAGGCGACCCCAGTACCTCACGCACCGCCGAGCTCGTCCACAAGGGCGTGCATGCCATCGGCAAGAAGGTCGTCGAGGAGGCCGCCGAGGTCTGGATGGCCGCCGAGTACGAGGGCAAGGAAGCCGCCGCCGAGGAGATCTCCCAGCTGCTCTACCACGTCCAGGTGATGATGGTGGCGCGCGGGATCTCCCTCGACGACGTCTACGCGCACCTCTGAACCACGGCACGCACACCCGCCCGCAATCCCGTAATCCACGCACCAAAGGAAGCCCCATGCTGCGCATCGCCGTCCCCAACAAGGGTTCACTCTCCGGACCGGCGTCGGCGATGCTCCATGAGGCCGGTTACCGGATGCGCAAGGAGTCCAAGGAGCTCGTGGTCGTCGACCCCGAGAACGAGGTGGAGTTCTTCTACCTCCGACCCAAGGACATCGCGATCTACGTCTCCTCGGGCAAGCTCGACATCGGCATCACCGGCCGCGACCTGCTGCTCGACTCCGGCGCCAGCGCCGAGGAGATCCTGCCGCTGAACTTCGGCCGCTCCACCTTCCGCTACGCCACCACCCCCGGCACGGCGAAGGGTCCCGAGGACTTCAGCGGGATGACGATCGCGACCTCGTACGAGGGAATCGTCGCCAAGCACCTCGCCGAGAAGGGCATCGACGCCTCCGTCGTGCACCTCGACGGTGCGGTCGAGACCGCCATCCAGCTCGGCGTCGCCCAGATCATCGCGGACGTCGTCGAGACCGGCACCAGCCTGCGCAACGCCGGCCTGGAGGTCATCGGCGAGCCGATCCTCACCTCCGAGGCCGTCGTCATCCGCGGCAACGGCGCCAACGCCGACGACCCGCAGGTCCAGCAGTTCCTGCGCCGCCTGCAGGGCGTCCTGGTGGCCCGCAGCTACGTGATGATGGACTACGACTGCCGCGCCGAGCACCTGGAGCGCGCGGTGGCCCTCACCCCCGGCCTGGAGTCGCCGACCGTCTCCCCGCTGCACAACGAGGGCTGGGTCGCCGTCCGCGCGATGGTCCCCGCCAAGGAAGCGCAGCGGATCATGGACGACCTGTACGAGCTCGGCGCGCGTGCGATCCTCACCACCTCGATCCACGCCTGCCGCCTCTAGTCCCTTGGACGCGGCGTGCCGCACCGGCACGCCGCGTCACCGACCCGCACGCCACATCCAGAAGGCATCGCACCATGGCCGAGTCCGTCGCCCAGCCCGCCCCACCCACCCTGCCGGTCACCTTCCGGCCGACCCGCACCCGGGTCGTCCTGCTGGGCGTCGGCCTCGCCATGTTCGTCACCATCACGGCGATCGCCCTGCTGCTGGAGAACCTCAGCCCCGGCGAGCGGATCAGCTTCGTCTTCACCGCCGTCCTGCTGAGCTCCGTACTCGTCCTGCTCAGCCGCCCCAAGGTGGTCGCGGACGAGAGCGGCGTCACGGTCGTCAACCTGACCAACACCCGCCGCCTGGAGTGGGCCCAGATCCTGCGGGTCAACCTCCGCCCGGGCGACCCGTGGGTGTTCCTCGACCTCAGCGACGGCACCAGCCTGCCCGCCCTCGGCATCCAGCCGGGCATCGCCAAGCAGCAGGCGATCGGCGACGCCCGAGCCCTGCGCACCCTGGCGGAAACCCACGGAACGGGCACCGGCGACCACTGAGTCGGCCGATCCCCACGGCTGCGTACCGTTGCGGCCGGGATCTCAATGACTACCCTGGTGGCGGGGCGCAGCCGTGCGCCCTCCCACCGGCCCCGGGACCTCGTGGCCCGTGGGCACCTGCGACTTGAGGAGTGACTCCCTCCAGCAATGGACGGATCGTCCGGTAGTACCCGCGCCGCCCTCCCCTCGGAGGCGGCGGCATGACCATCCCGCTACTTCTGCTCGCGGCGGCCTTCGCACTCATCCTCGCCAACGGTTTCTTCGTGGCCGCCGAGTTCGGCCTCGTCACCGTGGAGCGACCCGACGCCGAACGCGCCGCAGCCGACGGTGACCGCCGTGCCCGCACGGTGGTCAAGGCCCTACGGGAGCTGTCCTTCCAGCTCTCCGGCACCCAACTCGGCATCACCATCACCTCCCTCGTGGTCGGCATGCTCGCCGAGCCCGCCCTCGCCGCACTGCTGGCCGGGCCGCTCGCCGCGACCGGCCTGCCGAAGGGAGCCGTCTCCGGCGTCGCCGTCGTCATCGGCATGCTGCTCGCCTCCGCCGTCCAGATGGTCGTCGGCGAGCTCGTCCCGAAGAACTGGGCGGTCTCCCGGCCGCTTCAGGTGGCCCGCTTCGTCGCCGGCCCCCAGCAGGTCTTCTCCCGCGCCTTCCGCCCGGTCATCGCCGGACTCAACGCCGTGGCCAACCGCCTCGTGCGGGCGCTCGGCGTGGAACCGACCGAGGAGATGGCGTCCGCCCGGACCCCCGGCGAGCTGCTCTCCCTGGTCCGCCATTCGGCCCAGGCCGGTGCCCTCGAACAGGACACCGCCGACCTCTTCGTCCGGACCCTCTCGCTGGGCGAGCTCACGGCCCAACACGTCATGACCCCCCGGGTGAAGGTCAGCGCCCTGATGCACACGGCCACCGCGGCCGACGTGCTCAACCTGACCCGTGCCACGGGCCTGTCCCGCTTCCCGGTCTACCGCGACCGCATCGACGAGATCACCGGCGTCGTCCACCTCAAGGACGCCCTCGCCGTGCGCGAGTCCGAACGCGACCGCACGAGCGTGAGCCGGATCTGCGTCGCCCCGCTGCTGGTGCCCGGCTCCCTGCCGGTGCAGCCGCTGCTGGAGCGGCTGCGCAGCGAGCAGCCGATGGCCGTGGTCGTCGACGAGTACGGCGGTACCGCCGGCGTCGTCACGCTGGAGGACATCGTGGAGGAACTCGTCGGCGAGGTCCGCGACGAGCACGACCTCGCCGAGGACCAGACCCCCGAACTGGCCGCGGTGGCGTCCGAGGACGGCCGCCCCTCCTGGGAGGCCGACGGCAGCTGCCGGGTACAGACCCTGCGCCGCATAGGCCTGGACGTACCCGAAGGCCCGTACGAGACCGTCGCCGGCCTCGTCGCCGATCTGCTCGGCCGGATCCCCGCCCCCGGGGACCGCGCGGAACTCCCCGGCTGGAAGTTGTCCGTCCGCCGCGTCGGCCGCAACCGTGCCGAGCGGGTCCGGCTGGTCCGGCTGGCGGCGGTGCCCGCGGCCGGCGCGTACCGGCCCGCGGCCGACGGCGCGGCCGTGCCCGAACCGCAGCGGGCCGAGCTGGAAGGCGCCGCCCGATGAACGCGCTCCAACTCCTCTTCGCCCTGCTGCTGGTCCTCGCCAACGGCTTCTTCGTCGGCGCCGAGTTCGCGCTCGTCTCCGTACGGCGCAGCCAGATCGAGCCCCTCGCGGCCGATTCCAAGCGGGCCCGCCAGGTGCTCCACGGCCTGGAGAACCTGCCGCGCATGATGGCCGCGGCGCAGTTCGGCATCACCGTGTGTTCGCTCACCCTCGGCGCGGTCGCCGAGCCCACCGTGGCCCGGCTGCTGGAGCCCGTCTTCCACGCCGTCCACGTACCGCAGGGCCTGATCCACCCCCTCGGCTACGCGTTCGCGCTCAGCGCCGTGGTCTTCCTGCACCTGGTGATCGGCGAAATGGTGCCGAAGAACCTGGCCATGGCCGCCCCGGAGAAGACCGCCCTGTGGTTCAGTCCCGGCCTGGTCGCCTTCGCCCGCCTGTGCGGGCCGGTCACCAGCGCGCTCGGCGCCTGTGCCGCGCTCGTCCTGAAGCTCTTCAAGGTGGAGCCCAAGGACGAGGTCGAGGCCGTCTACACCTCCGCCCAGCTGGGTCGGCTCCTCAAGGACTCCCGGCAGGCCGGGCTCCTGGAGCCGGTCGAGCAGGAGCGGCTGGAGGACGCGCTGGAACTGGGCAGCCGTCCCGTCACCGACGTCCTCCTCGGCCCGGACCGGCTGGTCACGGTCGGCCCGGCGGTGACCCCGCGGCAGATCGAGCAGCTGACCGTGCGCACCGGCTACTCCCGTTTCCCCGTGCGTGCCGACAGCGGCGCCTTCATGGGCTACCTGCACGTCAAGGACGTACTGGACCTGGAGGACCGGGAGCGGGCCGTCCCGCAGCGGGTCTGGCGCCGGATGACCACGCTGTGCTCCACCGTTCCGCTGGACGACGCCCTCGGCGTCATGCGCCGGGACGCCACGCACCTCGCGCAGGTGGCGGACCCGGGGGGCCGGGTCCTCGGCCTGGTCGCCCTGGAGGACGTCCTCGAGATGCTGGTCGGCGAGGTCCGCGACCCGGCCCACCGGGTGGCGCCCGCCCGTCGCTAGGCCGGCGACCGGTCGTTCCGCCCGCGGGCCCGCGAGGGTCCGGGGGCGGAACGTGCGGGACCGGACGTCCAGGGGCGAAGGGGACGGAGTCGGGTGTGAGGTCGGTCACCCCGAGCCGGTTCGTGCGCGTCTCGGTGAACCTCTATTGAGTCCCGGCCGTCTTGATGGCCGGATCGTCGGTTCGGGGACTTGAGTTGGACTTCACGGGTCGCCACACGGAACACTACGGACCCGGGGATCGTCTGGTTTCCCGGTCCGGCTCCGTCTGTGGTACCCCCGGGTGGCCCGGTCACCGTACGTCGGACGCCTCGCGATCGATCGAGCTCCCGTTCGCCCCATGGGTCGGCGGGGGCGTGATGCCGATGCGCTAGCGTGTCCGGCGTGGAGTCCCGTCGGCATGCCGGGGACGCGTGTCGGCCGGGTGCCCCGGCCGCCGCCCGCTGACCTCGCTCGCCCCGTCGAGCCGGCCCGACCTGCGGCAGAGTGCCGCTTCACGGAAGCGATTTGACATGACGGATTTGGCACCGAACATCATCGGCGCCCCCTCCAGCACGTCGGACGGCGCCACAGGCGCTCCGTCCGACGGGAAGTCGACGGCCCGGTCGGGCGGCCGCTTCGACCGCTGGACGCAGAAGCGCTGGTTCCTCCCGCTGGGGGAGGTCGTGGTCAGTGTCGTCGTCGCCCTCGGGTTCATGCTGCTGTGTACGCACATCAGCGTCAACCCCGTCACCCGGATCGGTCAGGTCAGCGGCCTCGCCAAGGTCCAGCAGTACGCGGCCCTGATCGGCATACCCGTCCTCGCGGTGCTGCTGTTCCTCGCCTACCGGGGCACCCTGCGCTACTACCAGGTCGCGCAGCGGCTGGTGTGCGCGGCCCTCGCGGGCCTGGCCACCGGCATCGTCGCGGGCGGCATCGCGGTCGCCCTGCACGGCACGCCGTGGGGCCTGGGCGGCCAGGAGGGCGACCCCGGCAACCTCATGGGCATGGCCAACGACATGATGCGCCACAAGGGCCTGCCGGGGGTCTACCCGCCCCTGTTCCCCGCCCTCCTCGCGCTCTGGGCCAAGGCCTTCCACAACGGCATCGCCGATGTGGGCCACGCCCTCAAGGACCTGCAGCTGATCCTCAGCGCACTGGTCGGCCCGATGGCCTACGTCGCGTGGCGACTGATGCTGCGTCCGTTCTGGGCGATGGCCATCGCCGTACCGGCCTCGATCGTGTTCCTCGACCCGATCCGCCCCTACAGCCACGGCTCCATGCTCGTCCTGCTGCCGCTGCTGGCCGCCGCCTTCCGCGAGATCCGCCGGGCCGACCAGCTCACGATGCGCTCCGCAGTGCTGCGCGGCCTCGGCTTCGGCATCGTGTTCGGCGTCATGTTCCTCTGGTACTCCGGCTGGTACCTGTGGGCCGCTCCGGGCGGTTTCGTCCTCGGCCTGCTGCTGTTCCCGTGGCGCCGCGGCCGGGTCGCCGTCAAGCGCGCGCTGGCCTTCCTCGGCGCCATGCTGATCACCGCCGCCGTCATCGGCGCGCCGCTGCTGTACCAGTTGGCCCGCCTGGGCGCCTCGACGGTGGACCGCTACGCCTACATCAACACCTACCTTGACCCGGCCTACGTGATGGGCTGGGCGTCCGACCGGGCCGGCGAGCAGACCTACCACAACTTCCCGGTGTCCGGCGAGCTCGCCGGCCAGACCGGCTTCGGCATCCTGCTGCTCCTCGGCGTGGGCCTCGGCGTGGGCCTCGGCCTGCGCAACATCGTGGTCCGCACCGCGGGCTTCGTCCTCGCCGGCGCCTGGCTGCTGCGCTTCTGGTTCGCCTCCCACATGGCGCACAACCAGGCCGTCCAGCTGTACCCGCGCACCACCTGGATCATCTTCTACTGCCTGATCATCCTGGCCGTCCTCGGCCTGATGCTCACCTACGAGCGCGGCTTCGGCTGGATCCGCGGCACGCTCCAGGAGGTCGCCCCGGCCCGGGCCGCCCGGATCTCCCCGCGCCTGCTGTCCCAGCTGGCCGCCGGCCTGATCTGCGTGACCGCCCTGTTCGCCACCATGGGCGGCTCCTGGTCGGCCAACCGCTTCATGCCGTCCACCAACCCGGGCGTCGAGGACCTCGGCCTGGACGCGCTCCGCGCCCACCTGCAGCAGCTGCCGAACGGGAAGTGCCCCAAGTACTCGCCGTACAAGGGCAGGCAGGACTGCGCTCCGGTCAACATGAAGCTGACCGAGTACGTCTTCGTGCCGCCGGCGCGACCCAGTCTCTGGTGCGCCAACACGACCCCCCAGAACCTCGAGTTCGTCTGCGGCCGCCAGCCGAAGAACTGACCGCTCAGGTCCGCACGCCGCCGGGGCCCGTCACGACGGGCCCCGGCGGCGCGTCTGCTTCCGCCCTCAGAGGGTCGGGGGCTCCGGCCGCTCCTGGGGGCCGCGGCCCGACAGGACCTCCCCGTACGCCTGCATCAGGTCGGGCAGCCGCAGCGTCGCCAGGTCGTCCCGCGACGGCTCACCCGCGAAGCCCGCCAGCCGCAGGTCCCGGTACGCGCAGCTCTTCTCGTACAGGGTCCGCAGGAAGCGGCCGTTGCCGAGCTCGTCGATCCAGCCCTGCTCCACCACGTGCGCGCTGATGCTGCGCAGCTCCTCCAGCGCCTCCTCGTCCCAGTGGTCCCCGTTCGCGTCCGCCAGCACCCCGCCGATCGCGGTCAGTTCCAGCGGCCGGTAGCTGGGGAAGTCCACCCGGGTGGTGAAGCGCGACGACAGCCCCGGATTGGCGGCCAGCAGCCGGTCCATCCCCGCAGGGTAGCCCGCCAGGATCACCACCAGGTGGTCCCGGTTGTCCTCGGCCCGCTTCAGCAGCACCTGCAGGGCCTCGTCGCCGTACGCGTCGCCCTTGCTGTAGCCCGAGTTGGACAGCGAGTAGGCCTCGTCGACGAACAGCACCCCGCCGATCGCCGAATCGATCAGCTCGTTCGCCTTCACCGCCGTCTGCCCGAGGAACTCGCCCACGAGGTCGGCCCGTTGGGCCTCCACCAGATGGTCGCCGCCGAGCAGCCCCAGCGCGTAGAACACCCGGCCCAGGATCCGGGCCACGGTCGTCTTGCCCGTACCGGAGGGCCCGGAGAACACGAAGTGCCGCTTCGGCGGCTGCACCGGCAGCCCCTGACCCGCCCGCAGCCGCGCCATGTGCAGCTGCGCCGAGAGCGCCTTCACCTGCCGCTTGACCGGTTCCAGGCCCACCATCCGCTCCAGCTCCGCCAGCGCCTCGGCGAGCGCCGCCGGGTCCGCCGGCCCGGCCGGCAACCCCTCGGGCGTGCCCTGTGGCGGGACCGGCGCCTTGCGCCGCGCCCCCTCCACGCGTCCCGCCGGGGGAGCGGGCGGAACCAGCGGATCGGGCTCCACCTGGCCGTCCGCCGCGACGTCCTGGACGGGCCCGCCGCCCAGCGCGACCGCCGCGAGGTCCCCGCCGGCCGGGGACGGGCCGTGCCCGCTGTAGCCCCCGTACGCGGCGTACCCCGCCAGGCCCGCCAGATCGGCCACGCCGTCGGTGTCGTCACCGTCCTCGATGGCCGTCAGCCGGGCCGCCGTGTCCATGAACGAGGGATCCACCCGGTGCACCGCCCGGTACAGCGGCAGCGCCGCCGCGCTGCGCCCGGTGCCCTCCCGCGCCCGCGCCAGCCAGTACCGCAGCTCCTTGCGCTGGGGCTGCTCGCTGCGACACCGCATCAGCGCCGCCGCCAGCATCGGCTCCGCCTGCCCGTACATCTCCAGCCGGACCCGCGCCATCCCGCCGAACAGCCCGGCCTCGATGCCCAGCAGCGGATCGTTGACCAGCGGCTCGGTGTGTCGGACCAGCTGCTCCCAGTCCTTGACCAGATAGGCCCGGCAGGCGTGCAGGAACCGTACCTGCGCATCGGTGTCCACCGGCGGCAGCGCGGCCAGGGCCTGGTCCAGTTCGGGCACGTGGCGGCCGTCCAGCCAGTGCGAGGCATGCGCGAGGAGCAGATCGCGCCGGCTCTCCAGCACCGGCTGCACCCACCAGCCCAGCCAGTACCAGGAGTTCAGCGTCCGACGGTGCCGGGCGCGCTGCTCGCCGAACCGGTCCCGGTGGGCGTACATGCGAAGTAACGCGTTACCGGTGTCGACCCGGAGCGCGTGCAGGCCCAGCCATGCGTCCGCCATGGAGGGGTCGAGCCGTACGGCCGCCCGGAACTCTTCCTCGGCCTGCGGATAGGCGCCCATGGTGCAGGCGTCGACCCCGCGCAGCCAGGCCAGTTCGGCCGGGGCGTGCATGCTGCCCGGCGTGCCGAAATCCATCACGTCCCCCACAAGCCGCCCCCGTGGTGCGCGGCAACCTCCGTGACGAGCACATGAGTTGCCCACTGCGCCGATGAAATCAGGGCTGCATCGTACCTGCGGTCACGCACCTTACGTAGGGCGCGACAGGTCCGTTTCCGGCGTGCGCCCCTGGGGCGAACGGTGACTCAGGGTGAAGGATCGGGGTGGATCGGCCGCGCGTGACACCGCCCGGGAGGGGGTTCGCGGGCAGAACGAAGCCCCCGATCACGGGGGAACAACCGGGGGCTTCGTGTCCGCGGCAGCCCGTAGGGGCCGCGCATTCAGAACGTAGGGCCGTCGCGGGCCCCGGGTCAAGCGGGTCGGCCGGGGCCCGGCGGGGGCGGATTTCCGGGGGCGTTCAGGCCCGGGGGAGTTCGTTACTCCCGGTGACGGAAGCGGAGGATCCTACGGTCGCACGGGCCCCGGAAGACCACTCGTATCCCGTACCACTCTGGCGTACCAGGGTGTCGGCGAAGGGGCGCGAAGGATCGTTGGAGAAGTGCGCGCGCTCCGCGCGCTCCCATCCGTCCCAGAAGTCGGAAAGTTCACGCCCGTCCCGGTTCCGCCCCCGTTGCCAGGACTGCTCGCGCGGCGTCTCCATCCACAGCAGCCGCGCCAGCCGCGGCCGCAGCGCCGCCCGCCCCGCGCCGACCCCCTCGACCAGGAGCACCGGCGCCGGCTCCAGCACCCGCTCGGGACCGAACCGGCGCTCCACCCAGTCGTACGGGGCCCAGTGCGCGGGTCGTCCGGCGGCGAGTGGCTCCAGCACCTGCGCGCGCAGCCGCTCCTCCCAGCCGAACAGCTCCTCGTGGGTGGCCACGTCGTCCAGGTGCAGCACGGGCGCCCCCAGCGCCTCGGCGAGCCGCCCCGCAAAGGTGCTCTTCCCGGACCCGGCGTGCCCGTCGATCCCGATCAGGCGCACCGGGCCGAGGGACGGCGGCAGCGCGGCGAGCTCCCGGGCGAGTGACTCAAGTGACTGGTGCGACTCCACCCGACCAGCGTAGACAGGCCCGACACGACCCGCGGCTTCGGGCCGCCGCCGCCGGGAACTGCAAGGGTGATGCCGGAAGCCACCGGAGAGCCACCGAAGGACCGACCCACCCTGGGGGAACACGCGATGACCGAACCCACGCCGCGCAGGGCCGTACTCGTCGCCGCACTCGCGGTCGCCACCGCGGCCACCGCCGCCACCGTCTCCGGCGCCAGCGCCTCGGCGGCCCCTCCCACTCCTCCCGCCCCGCGGGCCCCGGGCCGCACCGTCGACAACCGCTTCTGGTACTCCTACGGCCACTGGCTCGCGGGCACCCACCAGGGCACCACCGCCGTCGGCGGCGCCCGCCCGGGCCTGGAGATCGCCACGGCCGTCGGCCGCACCGAGTACGCCGACCCGCACACCGGTCGCAAGAGCACCTGGGAGTACGCCACCTGGACCTCCCCCGTGCACCGTTCCACCGTGCCCGCCACCGAGGCCATCGCCTCCTGGAACGCCCGCACCCCGGCCGGGACCTGGATCCAGATCGAACTGCGCGGCACCTACACCGACGGCACCGCCACCCCCTGGTACGTGATGGGCCGCTGGGCCTCCGGCGACGGGGACATCCGCCGCACCTCGGTGGACGGCCAGAGCGACGGCAGGTCCACCGTCTGGACCGACACCCTGGCCCTCGACCCGCCGGCCGCCACCGCCGGCCTGCGGATCGCGGCCTGGCAGTTGCGCCTCACCCTCCACCGCAGGCCCGGCGCCGAGCACGGTCCCACCGTACGGCTCGCGGGCGCCATGGTCTCCGACGTCCCGGACCGCTTCACCGTCCCGGCCTCCACCCCCTCCCGTACGGCCCACGAGCTGAAGGTCCCGCGCTACTCGCAGGAGGTCCACGCCGGCCGGTACCCCGAGTACGACAACGGCGGCGAAGCCTGGTGCAGCCCCACCTCCTCGCAGATGATCATCGAGTACTGGGGCGGCCGGGCCGCCCCCTCCGACCTGACCTGGGTCGACCCGAAGTACTCCGACCCGCAGATCTGCCACGCGGCCCGCTCCACCTACGACGCCGCCTACAAGGGCTGCGGCAACTGGCCCTTCAACGCCGCGTACGCCGCCACCTACCGCGGGCTGGCCGGAGTCGTCACCCGCCTCACCTCCCTGACCGACCTGGAGACCCTGGTCCGGTCCGGCATCCCGGCCATCACCTCCCAGTCCTTCCGCCCCGACGAACTCACGGGCGCGGGCTACGGCACCGCCGGCCACCTGATGACCGTGATCGGCTTCACCGCCGCCGGGGACGTGATCGCGAACGACCCCAACTCGCGGGACAACACCGCCGTGCGCCGCGTCTACAAGCGCGCCGAGTGGGAGAACATCTGGCTGCGTACCAAGCGCACGGGGGCCTCCGGCAAGGTCACCTCGGGCTCCGGCGGCATCTGCTACCTCTACGCGCCGGCCCGCCTGAGCCGGGCGCAGTTCCGGGCGCTGCGGGCGGTGGGGGTGTTGTGAGAATGTCGCCCACTTTTCCGTTGACCAAGCGGCACGGATAAGCGGAACATAGTGGGGTAAATGGCGGATAAAGGCTTCTCAGTAGGAGGCGGCCGGCCATGACCACCCATCCCAACATCGAGCACCACCCCGATCTCGCCGAGATGCGCACTCGGTTCGAGCGGGTGACCACCACTCCCCGGGCGCAGGCCGTCGAAGCGCTCGCCCTGATCACGGGCCTGTACCTGGCCGCCTCGCCGTGGATCGTGGGGTTCAGCGCCCTCACCCCGCTGGCCATCAACAACCTGATCGCCGGCCTGGCCTTCTGCCTGTGCATGAGCGGTCTGGGTTCCGCCTACGAGCGCACTCACGCGATGGCGTGGACGGCGGTCGCCCTCGGAGCGTGGACGATCATCGCCCCGTGGGCCATCGCCGGTGAGATGGACACGACGCGAACGGTGGTCAGCAACGTGATCGCCGGAGGCATCGCCCTGTGCCTCGGCCTCGCGATGGCCGGCATGGCGAGCCGCGACCGGGGGTCCCGCACCTGAGGGGGCGCCGGAGGGAGCGCCCCATGAACGAGCGCGCCGGGTCCCGACCGACGAGGCCGGGGCCCGGCCGTCTGCCGCCGGGACCCGGGCCCGGGTCGCCCCCGCTCATCTCCCTGCCCCTGCCCCTGCCCCTGTCCGTGTATGTCGGTGTTTGCGTGATGCACGCCACCCATGACGTCCCTACCGCGAAAGCCGCGAACGCTGGCACATTGGACGCCATGACTGCCGACAGCGCCGCCCCCATCGCCGCTCCCCGGAGCCTCGCCCGGACCGGAGGCCCCAAGGACGACTCCACCTGGCTGGAGCACGTGCTCGGCTGGACCCTCGTGGTCGTCGTCGCCATGTTCGTCACCCAGGTCGGCTGGCTCTGAGCCCCTCCCGGTCCGGGATCGCGAGGCCTCCAGCAGCGGCCCGTCCGGGCTGAAGGCGACGCACAACAGCCCTTCGACGCACCCGCCCGCCGTACCTCGTGAGGTGCGAGGTCTCATGGCCGCGCAGATCGAGGGGCCTGGCCGCGAGAGCGTACCCCTCCCCGCCGTCCCGGGTGCGTAGCCGGTAGTCGCGGAGCGACGCCGCGCGCACCTCCAGCGCCAGCACCTCCAACGGCCCGCCCGCGGTGGGCGCCTGGGCAGACCCGGCGGTCCCGGCGGCCCGGGCGGCCGGTACCCGTGGAACCCCGTCGACCGGGCCCTGCGCGGACCAGGAGCGGGAAGAGCGGGACCAGCAGACCGCCCGAGAACGGCCGGGTCCGCAGCCGCAGCCGGTCGCGGACCAGGCGTGCGACTTCACCCCCACCACCTCGATGTTCCCGGTCGATCTACGGCGTCCCGAAAGCGGCGTCGCCGTCGAGTCGCCGTCGAGTCGCCGTCGACGGAGCGGTCCGTCCGCAGGTACGAGGTGGGGCCCTTGCTGCTCAGCTTCGAGGAGAAGACCCCCGATGCTCTTGCCGCCAGATGCGCAGGGAAGTGCGAAATGAGCTCGGCGCGCAGGTCTGCCCTAAGGTGGGCGTCCTGTGGCAGTTCGAGGCTAGGGCTGGATTTGAATAATAGTCAACAGCGCGGAACGACCGGTCGATCGCAAGCGCGCAGGGCCGAACTCATAGCCACCGGGCGCAAGTTGTTCGCCGACACCCCGTACGACGCGCTCTCCATGGACGACATCGCCAAACACGCGGGCGTCGCCAAGGGGTTGATCTACTACTACTTCGACAGCAAGCGCGGCTACTACCTCGCCATCGTCGAGGACTCCGTGGCCGAGCTCGTCGCCCGGGCCGGCGGCGACACCGACCTTCCCGGCGCGGAGCGCGTCCGCCGCACCATCGAGGGCTACCTGCACTACGCCGAGCACCACCGCGCCGCCTACCGCACCATCGTCAGCGGCGGCGTCGGCTCCGACGCCGAGGTACTCGCCATCCGCGACGTCGTCCGCGAGGAGCTCGTCGCCACGATCGCCGAAGGCGCGTACGGACGCCGTGCCCTCCCGCCGATCGCCCGGCTCGCCCTCGTGGGCTGGCTCTCCGGGGTCGAAGGAGCCACCCTGGACTGGATCGGGGTGCTCGGCGCCCCGGGACAGCCCGATCGCTCCGAGCTCGGAGCCCTGCTCGTGCGCCAGCTGCGCGCGACACTGGAGGTGATCGAGGAGTTCGTCCCGGAGTGTCCGGCACCTCCCGGCTCCGAAGAGCCGTTCGATCCGCTCGGTGATCTTGCCCCGGTGACGGGAAGCCCCTGATCGGGCATACTCAAGCCGCCGCAGCCGCTGAACAGCCCCTTCCGTGACCCGGGAGGGCAGCATCGGCTGTGGGATTACCGAGACCCGGTGGCGCGTCCCACACCTCACGCGTCGCCGCCGTGCCCGACCAGGGAGGAGAGCGCCGCCATGACTGACCGCGCCCCGCAGCCGGTGGACCGACAGCTGCCCACCGAGGAGTCCCGGGACCTCCTCGCCCTCGTACGTGAGATCGCGCAGCGGGAGATCCGCCCCAAGGCAGCCGAGGAGGAAGACTCCGGCCGGTTCCCGCGGGAGGTCTTCACCCTGCTCTCCGAGGCGGGCCTGCTCGGCCTTCCCTACCCCGGGGAGTTCGGCGGCGGCGAGCAGCCGTACGAGGTCTACCTCCAGGTCCTGGAGGAGCTGGCCGCGGCCCGCCTGACCGTCGGCCTCGGCGTCAGCGTGCACTCCCTGGCCTGCCACGGCCTCGGTGGCTACGGCACCAAGGAGCAGCAGAGCGCCCACCTGCCCGCGATGCTCGGCGGCGGCCTGCTGGGCGCCTACTGCCTCTCCGAGCCGGCCGCCGGCTCCGACGCCGCCTCGCTCACCACCAAGGCGGTGCGGGACGGCGACGACTGGATCATCACCGGCACCAAGGCCTGGATCACCCACGGCGGGGTCGCCGACTTCTACACCGTCCTCGCGCGCACCGGCGCCGACGGGCCCAAGGGCATCACGGCCTTCCTGGTCCCCGGGGACGCGGAGGGCCTGACCGCGGCCGTGCCCGAGAAGAAGATGGGCATGAAGGGTTCGCCCACCGCCCAGCTGCACTTCGACGGCGTACGGGTCCCCGACGCCCGCCGCATCGGCGAGGAGGGGCAGGGCTTCAGCATCGCCCTGGCCGCACTGGACGCCGGGCGCCTGGGCATCGCCGCCTGCGCCATCGGCGTCGCCCAGGCCGCACTGGACGAGGCCCTGACGTACGCACTGGACCGCAAGCAGTTCGGGCACCCGATCGCGGACTTCCAGGGGCTGCGCTTCATGCTGGCCGACATGGCCACCAAGATCGAGGCGGGCCGGGCGCTCTACCTCGCGGCGGCGCGGCTGCGCGACGCGGGCAAGCCGTTCTCCCGCCAGGCGGCCATGGCCAAGCTGTTCTGCACGGACGCGGCGATGGCCGTCACCACGGACGCGGTGCAGGTCCTCGGCGGGTACGGCTACACGGCGGACTTCCCCGTCGAGCGGCTGATGCGGGAGGCGAAGGTGCTCCAGATCGTCGAGGGCACCAACCAGATCCAGCGCATGGTCATCGCCCGCCACCTGGCGGGCCCGGAGACGCGCTGACCGCGGTCAGTACAGCCCGCTGCTGGTGGTGGGCCATACCGGGGAGGACGTGAGCCGCGACCACTCCGGGTCGCGCCGGCCGGGCAGCGTCCGGCCGGCATCCGCCCACCGTGCCAGCAGATCGCGGTAGATCGGCGTATCCGGCACCTGCTGCGCCTGCTCACGCGGACGCTGAACCGATTCTTCGAGACCCGGCGCCACCAGTCGACGCCTTCGGCCCGTTGAAGACTGAAGCATGGTCATACCTCGCCAACGCGGAACCGAAGGGCCGGGTAATCGCCCCCGGGGTGCGCCCATCCGTTCGAGGTGTCGCCGGGGGCGGGGCGGGGCGGCCGAACGGCGCTTTCGACGTCCGGCCGCCGATCGGCACCGATCGACGGGCCCGCCGACCTCCGGTCGGCGGGCCCGCACCGTCAACGCACGCCCGCCAGCTGGTCCAGCTCCGCGCCGATCGCTCCCCGCAGCTCGTCATGCTGCGGACCGAGTGCGAACGTGCCGTCGCTCCAACTCTTGCGCGGATACAGCCAGACGGGCCTGCCCACGAGATCGGCCGGCTCCCACTCGAAACGCGGCCACACGTGCGCGTGCAGGAAGCCGTCGGTGTTGCCGAGGATCTCCAGGTTCACGCGGCGGAAAGCCGGGTCCAGACGCCGGCACGCCCGCTCGACTGCTTCCCCCAGCCGATCCATGTCGGACAAGAAGGCCAACCGCCGTGCCCTCGGCAGGTCCGACAGCCGTTGCACGGCTGGGTCATCCGTCAGGAGCACCGAGTATCCGGGCAGGAACTGGACGTCCCCGATCACCGCGAAACCCGCCTCGAGGCGCCTGAGCACGGAGGGGTTCTCTCCCCGCAGCGCACTTCCGATCCGGTCCGTCTGCCAGTCATCACTCATGACTGCGAGGCTACACACCAAGATCACCGTGAAAACCCGCCGCGGGGTCGGGTGGGCGGGATCGGGCCCCTGGGGCGGGGGTCGGGGCGGGGCGGGGTCGGATCGTTGAGCCGGGGCTTCGGGGCGGGCGCCGGGGTCGGGGCGGGGTCGGATCGTTGAGCGGTGGCGTCGGGTGTGCGGAAACCCCATGTGCATCCCTGATGCCGCCCACTCGGCTCCCGCCCCCCGAAGCCCCCGCCCCGCCCGCCCGGCTCCCGCCCCCCGGGAGGCCGCGGCATGGCGCGCCGGTCTGTCAGAGCGTGCCAGAAGGGTGGTCCCGAGACTGGTTTCTGACGTACCGTCATATCCGCTCGAGCAGTCCCGCCCCGTCCCCCTCGCCACCCCCCTGCTCCCCCCCTGCTCCCCCCTTGCCCCCGCCGATCCGAAGCCGTCCGTCCAGGAGGTTCGTCATGCCCGCCGACCGGCCCGTCGCGCTCGATGAATACCCCATCCACCAGGCGCCCTTGTCGATGAAGCACGTCGTCAGCGGTGACCGCAACGCCTACGACCGGTGCATCTTCCACGTCTTCGACCACGCCGGCCGCGCCGTCCTGATCCTCGGCCTCGGCGTGTATCCCAACGCCGGGGTCATCGACGCCTATGCCACCCTCCGCATCGGCGACGAGCTGCTCGCCGTCCGGGCCTCCGACGCCCTCACCGACGACCGGATGAACCTCTCGGTGGGGCCCCTGTCCATCACCGTCGACGTACCGCTCAAGCGGCTCACGCTGCGCTGCGCCGCCGATCCGGCAGACCCGCACGGGCTCTCGTACGACATCACCTGGACCGCCGAGTTCCCCGCCGTCTGGGAGCCGCACCACGTCCAGCGGCGCGGCGACCGCCTCATGCTCGAAGGCCGCCGCTTCGTGCAGGCCGGCCAGGTCGCCGGAACCATCCGGGCCAAGGGGGAGGAGTTCACCCTCAGGTCGGGGGAGTGGACCGGCACCCGTGACCGGAGTTGGGGCGTGCGGCCGATCCCCGGCGAGGAGGGGGGCCGCGCGGCCGACGAGTACCGCCCCGAGGGCTTCCACTGGCTGTGGATCCCGGTCCGTTTCGAGGACCGCTTCGTCATGGTCATCGCCCAGGAGGACGCCGACGGCCACCGCACCCTGAACGAGGCCGTGCAGGTCTTCCCCGAGGGCAGCGGACGCCACGACGTCCAACTCGGCTGGCCGCACACGGAGATCCGCTACCGGCCCGGCAGCCGGCACCCCGAGCGGGCCGTTGTGCACCTCACCGACCCCTCCCGCAAGCCCCTCGAACTGGGCGTGGAGATCCTCAACTCGTCCCCGCTCGCCGTCGGCGCCGGCTACCCTCCCGCCGCTGACTGGCAGCACGGCACCTGGCAGGGCCGCGGCTGGAGCGACCGCCGCGTCTACGACCTCTCCGACCCCGCGGCCCACCCGATGGCCGCCTTCGGAGTGACCGACCACTCGGCCCGCTTCACCCTCGACGGGCAGATCGGCCACGGCATCTTCGAACACGGCAGCTTCGGTCGCCATGACCCGAGCGGTTTCGCCGACTACTCCTCCGTCGCCCAGTAGGAAAGGGGATCGACCATGGCCACCGCACCACGACCGCGCACCTCCACCCGGGAGCCCGAGGAGCTCGGCCGCCGCCTCGCCGCCTGGTTGGACGCCAGGCTCCCCGGCGCGCGGGTCACGGGCGTCTCGGTCCCCGGATCCAACGGGATGTCCAGCGAGACCCTGCTCTTCGACATAGAGCACCCCGACACCCCGCTGCGCGCCTGCGCGCTGCGGCTCGCCGCCGACCCGGCCGCCTACACCGTCTTCCCGACGTACGACATGTCGCGCCAGCACCGCGTGATGAGCCTGGTCGCCCAGCACACGGACCTGCCCGTACCGCACGTGCAGTGGCTGGAGGAGGACCCGGGGCCGCTGGGGGCGCCGTTCTTCGTGATGGCCCGTGCGGAGGGCCGGGTCCCGCCCGACGTCATGCCCTACACGTACGAGGGCAACTGGCTGCACGCCGCCACCGACGCCGAGCGCGCCGCCCTCCAGGAGGCGAGCATCTCGCTGCTGGCCCGGCTGCACGACCAGTTCCCCTCCAAGGAGGCGGAGTTCCTCCTCCCCGACGGTGAGGGCACGCCGCTGCGCCGGCACGTGGACGCCCAACGCGCCTACTACTCATGGGTGGTGGGCGGGCTCGCGCCGTCCCCGCTCATCGAGCGGGCGTTCGCCCGGCTGGAAGAGCTGTGGCCGCAGGACGAGGGCCCCGCCGTCCTCAACTGGGGCGACGCCCGCATCGGCAACGTCATCTACGACGGCTTCACGCCGGTGGCCGTACTGGACTGGGAGATGGCGGCGTACGCCCCGCGCGAGGTGGACCTCGGCTGGACCGTCTACCTGCACCGGTTCTTCCAGGACCTCACGGTCGGCTTCGGTCAGCCCGGCCTGCCGGACTTCCTGCGCCGCGAGGACCTGGAGCGCCGGTACGCCGAGCTCACCGGCCACACCCCGCGGGACATGGAGTTCCACACCCTCTACGCGGCCCTGCGGCACGGGATCGTGATGCTCCGCATCGCCTACCGGCAGGCCCACTTCGGGGAGGTCGAGGTCCCGGCGGACCCGGACGGCCTGATCCTGCACCACGCCAGCCTGGCCGCCATGGTGCAGGGAACGTACTGGTAGGGGAGCGGAGCGGCCGTCAGGCCGCCTGCGCGTGCTGCTGCCGCGTCTGCGCCTGCGGCCGCGGCAGCACGGGGCTCACCACGCGGATCGGGCGCGAGCCCGGACCGCCGACGTGCGAGAAGGGCTGGGTCCGCCAGTCCAGACCCTGGGGCAGGGTCGACAGGACGACGGGTTCGAGCTCCTGCGCCTCCACCGGCTGGATCATGCCGACGGTGGGCAGGGCGTCGCTCGCGGGCCGGCCGGTGCCCGCGCACACGGTGAGGCCGAAGGGGTTCCAGGGGGTCAGGCAGAGGGCGTGCTGCGGCAGGTACTCCTCGTCCGCGACGAGGGCGATCGACTGGCCGCAGTCGGGGCAGATCGCGTGGTGGATCTCGAACCCCTCGATCTCGTCGAGGTAATCGCCGTCCCCGCCGTCGTCCGGGTAGGTACCGTCCCCGGAATCGAGCGGTTCCAGGGGCTCCGGTTCGGTGCGACCGGCGCGCTTGGTGTTCAGCATGGATGTACTCCCCCTTGGGTGGGCCGGGCGGGCAGGTTCTTCGGCCTCGGCCACAGCAACCAATTCCCGTCGAGCGTCACGAGTAACCACAACAGACAGGCCTCCACCTGCATACCCCTGTGGCCTTGGTCACATGCCTGCCGCAGATGCCTCCAGTGGGCGGACAGCACTGGGCCTGGAGCGCCCTTGGGCCGTAAGTTGAGCGGCTATGAGCGCAATGGAGGAGCTGGACCGCCAGATCGTTGATCTGCTCGTGCGGGACGGGCGGATGAGCTACACGGATCTGGGCAAGGCCACGGGACTGTCCACGTCGGCAGTCCATCAGCGAGTACGACGTCTGGAGCAGCGCGGGGTCATCCGAGGCTATGCGGCCGTGGTCGATCCGGAGGCCGTCGGCCTGCCGCTGACCGCGTTCATCTCGGTCAAGCCCTTCGATCCGAGCGCCCCGGACGACATCGCCGACCGGCTGGCCGGCGTCCCCGAGATCGAGGCCTGTCACAGCGTCGCGGGCGACGAGAACTACATCCTCAAGGTGCGCGTCGCGACGCCGCTGGAACTGGAAGACCTCCTGGGCCGCCTGCGCGCCCTCGCCCACGTCTCGACGCGCACGACGGTCGTGCTGTCCACCCCGTACGAGGCGCGCCCGCCCCGCGTCTGACCCGCGCCCGAGCGGGGACCCGGTGGTCGGGCCGGGGTGGGCGACGCGGGACACTGGTCGGCATGACTGACCGCACCGCCCACTCCGCCGACGCCGCCGGAGCACCGACCCGGACCGTTCTCCTCCGCGGGGGCGAGGTGCACAGCCCCGCCGACCCCTTCGCCACCGCGATGGTCGTCGAGCGCGGCCGCATCGCCTGGGTCGGCTCCGAGGGTGCCGCCGACGCCTTCGCGCAGGGCGTGGACGAGGTCGTCGACCTCGGCGGCGCGCTCGTGACGCCGGCGTTCACCGACGCCCACGTCCACACCACCTCCGCGGGCCTGGCCCTCACCGGTCTGGACCTGACCGGGGCGCGCACGCTGTCCGCCGCGCTGGACCTCGTACGCGCGTACGCCGCGAGCCGTCCGGCCGACCGGGTGCTCCTCGGGCACGGCTGGGACGCCGCGCGCTGGCCCGAGCGCCGGGCCCCGCACCGTGCCGAGCTCGACGAGGCCACCGGCGGCCGCCCGCTCTACCTCAGCCGCGTCGACGTGCACTCGGCCGTGGTCACCACCGCTCTGCTCGCCCTCGTCCCGGGGGTACGGCCCGACGGTGACCGGCCGCTGACCGCTGATGACCACCACGCCGTGCGGCGGGCCGCGCTGGCCGCCGTCACCCCCGCCCAGCGCGCCGAGGCACAGCGGGCCGCCCTCGACCGGGCCGCCTCCCTCGGGATCGGCTCCGTCCACGAGTGCGGCGGGCCCGAGATCTCCTCCGCCGAGGACTTCACGGGTCTGCTGGCCCTCGCTGCCGAGCGGCCGGGGCCGCGCGTGTTCGGGTACTGGGCCGACCGGGACCTCGCACTGGCCAAGGAGCTCGGGGCGGTCGGAGCCGCCGGCGACCTGTTCGTCGACGGCGCCCTCGGCTCGCACACGGCCTGCCTGCACGCCCCGTACGCGGACGCCGCGCACACCGGCACCGAGTACCTCGACGTGCACGCCGTCACCGAGCACGTGGCCGCCTGTACCGAGGAGGGTCTCCAGGCCGGGTTCCATGCCATCGGGGACGCTGCGATCACCGCGGTCGTCGAGGGCGTCCGGGCGGCCGCCGAGAAGGTCGGCCTGGCCCGGGTCCGCGCCGCCCGCCACCGGGTGGAGCACGCGGAGATGATGACCCCCGCCACCATCGCCGCCTTCGCGGAGCTGGGGCTGACCGCCTCCGTGCAGCCCGCGTTCGACGCGGCCTGGGGCGGCGAGGACGGGATGTACGCGGACCGGCTCGGCGTCGGGCGGGCCCGCACGCTCAACCCGTACGCGGCCATGCTCAAGGCCGGCGTCCCGCTGGCCTTCGGCTCGGACGCGCCCGTCACCCCGCTCGACCCGTGGGGCACCGTCCGCGCGGCCGCCTTCCACCGGACTTCCGAGCACCGGATCTCCGTACGGGCCGCCTTCACCGCTCACACGCGGGGCGGCTGGCGGGCGCTGGGCCGCGACGACGCGGGCGTCCTGGTCCCCGGCGCACCCGCCGACTACGCGGTCTGGCAGACGGGTGACCTGGTCGTCCAGGCCCCCGACGACCGGGTCGCCCGCTGGTCCACCGACCCCCGCTCGGGCACCCCCGGACTGCCCGACCTGACCCCCGGATCCGCGCTGCCGGTGTGCCTCGCCACCGTCGTCGGCGGGCGGGAGGTATTCGTACGCCCACAGGGGTGATCCGGTCGGCCTCGGTTCGGTACGGGCGGTCGGACCCGGATAGGTTCGGCCGGGTCCACCACTAGGAAGTCCGTGCCGGACGACTCCGTCTGCGCAGCGCGCCCGCGCCTCGGGGGCGAGGGAAGGTTTCGCCGGGCGGCGGGTGGCCCCGGTCGGGGTCCGCGGTCCAGTAGACAACGGTCACGGCGGCCCGCAGCCAGCGGGTGTCTGACCGGCCCGAAGGACCGCGGGTCCCGGCCACTGTTCTAAAGTCATCCTCTGCGACCAGACGTACAGGACGTGCACGAGCACAAAAGGGGACTCAGTGAGCGACGGCGGACAGCGGACCTACGGACCGCTCGGTACGGCCTTGGTGATCATTCCGACCTACAACGAGGCGGAGAACATCGGGCTGATCGTCGGGCGTGTGCGCGCGGCCGTGCCCGAGGCCCACATCCTCGTCGCGGACGACAACAGTCCGGACGGCACCGGCAAGCTCGCCGACGAGCTGGCGGCCGGCGACGACCACGTCCACGTGCTGCACCGCAAGGGCAAGGAGGGGCTGGGCGCCGCCTACCTGGCGGGCTTCGTCTGGGCCCTGGAGCAGGGCTACGGGGTGATCGTCGAAATGGATGCCGACGGCTCCCACCAGCCCGAGGAGCTGCCCCGCCTGCTGACCGCGCTGGCCGGCGCGGACCTGGTCCTGGGCTCCCGCTGGGTGCCGGGCGGGCGGGTGGTGAACTGGCCGAAGAGCCGGGAGTTCATCTCGCGCGGCGGTTCGACGTACTCCCGGCTGATGCTGAACCTCCCGATGCGGGACGTGACCGGCGGCTACCGGGCCTTCCGCCGGGAGACCCTGGAGGGGCTGGGGCTGGACGAGGTGGCCTCGGCGGGCTACTGCTTCCAGGTCGACCTGGCACGCAGGGCCGTGCAGAAGGGCTTCCGCGTGGTGGAGGTCCCGATCACGTTCGTCGAGCGTGAGTTCGGCGACAGCAAGATGAGCAAGGACATCCTGGTCGAGGCGCTGTGGCGGGTCACCCAGTGGGGCATCAAGGCCCAGGCTTCCAAGCTGCTGGGCAAGGACAGCGGTGCGGACGGCGGCAAGGACGGTGGCGCGCAGACCGGCAAGCCGGGAAGCGGAGCCTGACGGTCCGGCCGGGCCCGGGCACCCCTAGGGGATGTCCGGTACCTCCGGCTGAGGCCGCTTTTATGCGGCTCCAGGCACACTGGATGGTATGACGACCGGCATGTCCACGGCCCCTCGGCGGCGCTCGCCCGCCCGTACGTTCCTTCCCCTGGCGATCGCCGCCTGGCTGATCCTGGAGATCTGGCTGCTCACCGTGGTCGCGGACGTGGCCGGCGGACTCGCCGTGGCCGCGCTGCTCGCGGGCGGCATGGTCCTGGGCGCGGTGGTCATCAAGCGGGCGGGGCGGCGTGCCTTCAAGAACCTGGCGAGCACCTTCCAGCAGGCCCAGCAGGGGCAGCAGCCCGCTCCGCAGCAGCCCGGCCAGGGCAACGGCCTCACGATGCTGGCGGGCTTGCTCCTGATGCTGCCGGGCCTGATCTCCGACGTGGCGGGTCTGGTCCTGCTGCTGCCGCCCGTCCGGGCCTGGATCGGCCGCAGGGTGGCCCGTTCGCTGGAGCGGAAGATGGCCTCGGCCCCCGCCGACAGCTTCGGCGGCGCCTTCCAGCAGGCCCGTATCCACTACCCCGACGGCAAGGTCGTCCAGGGCGAGGTCATCCGCGAGGAGCGTCCCGGCCGGCAGGACGGCCCGGACGTCGCGTACCGCCCGCCGCTGACTCCATAAGAAGAGCCGGGAGCGGGCCGAGTAAACGGACAAGCCGAGGGGCCCCGCCACACGGTGTGTGGCGGGGCCCCTCGGCTTTGTGTATCCGTCCGGCTGTCAGGCGGACTTGCGGCTGTCCCGCGGATGCACGGCAATGTTCATGGCGCCGGAACGCAGGACTGCAAGCCTCTCGGCCAGCACTTCCTCCAGCTCCTCGCGGGTGCGTCGCTCCATGAGCATGTCCCAGTGCGTTCGCGCGGGCTTGCCCTTCTTCTCTTCGGGCCCATCCCCGTCCACCAGGAGTGCCATGGCGCCGCACGCCTTGCACTCCCACTCCGGCGGAATTTCTGCCTCAACCGAGAACGGCATCTCAAATCGATGTCCGTTCTGGCATGCGTACTCCACCGCCTGGCGCGGGGCCAGATCGATGCCGCGGTCCGTCTCGTAGCTGGTAACCACGAGGCGCGTACCGCGGAGAGCTCGCTCACTCATGAATCGTGCCTCCCGGGCTTGTCGCCCACAGGACAGGTGTCGCTGTCGTCGTCATCCGGTCAACGTCCGGTCGGCGGTATAGATTCCCGCTCCGGGTCATGCGTCGCCCGTCGTGCCGCCCCTTGTTGTACCCACCAGTGCCCGTTTTGTCACATCTGGCAGCAGATGTCACCCAACGTCCACGCTTATTGAGCGCGCAGTAACGGTCCGCCTGGCAGGCCAAAGGCGTACACTACCGCCCCTTTGCTTCAACGTCTAAATTCGTTCGGAATTCGTTCGTAGATCCGGGCGGAGCGCGCTCGCGGACCCACCCTCAGATCCGCTCCGGTACAGGATTGCCTGCCGCCTCCACCGCGCGCCGCACCGGCACTCGCGCCAGGAGCACGAATCCCAGTGCGAAGAAGACCACCAGCGAGATGATCGCGTCCCGGTAGCTGCCCGTGAGCTGGTACGTCAGGCCGAACACCAGCGGCCCCACCCAGCTCAGGCCCCGGTCGCTCATCTCGTACGCCGAGAAGTACTCGGCCTCCTTGCCCGCCGGTACCAGGTGCGAGAACAGCGAGCGCGAGAGCGCCTGGCTGCCTCCCAGCACCAGCCCGATCATCGCGGCGAGGGCGAAGAACCACACCGGGGTCCGGGCCGGCAGGAAGTATCCGGCCGCCAGCGTCACCGCCCACGCGGCCAGCGAGCCCAGGATCGTCCGCTTCGCTCCGTAGCTCCGGGCGAGGCGGCCCATGCCCAGGGCGCCCGCCACCGCCAGGACCTGCACCAGCAGCACCGCCCCGATCAGGGTGGACTGCTCCAGCTTCAGCTCCTCCGAGCCGTAGATGGAGGCCTGGGAGATCACGGTCTGCACGCCGTCGTTGTAGATCAGGTACGCCAGCAGGAACGACAGGGTCAGCGGGTAGCGCCGCATGTCCTTCAACGTGGCGACGAGCTGCTTCCAGCCGCTGACGGCCGGAGCCGCCCCCGGCTCCCGGACCACGGCCCGGTCCCGCAGCCGGCGCAGCGGGATCAGCGCGAAGGCCCCCCACCACAGGCCCGCGGAGGCCAGGCAGATCCGGATCGCCATGCCCTCGGAGAGGCCGAAGGAGTCGTGCCCCATGTAGAGCACCAGGTTCACCACCAGCATCACGGACCCGGCGGTGTAGCCGAACGCCCAGCCCCGCGAGGAGACGGTGTCCCGTTCGTCGGGGGTGGAGATCTGCGGCAGGTAGGCGTTGTAGAGCACCATCGAGACGGACAGGGAGGCGTTCGCCACGACGAGCAGCAGGCCGCCCAGCAGGTAGCGCTCACCGCCCAGGAAGAACATTCCGGCGGTCGCTGCGGCGCCCGTGTACGCGGCCGCGGCCAGCAGCGGCTTCTTGCGTCCGGTCCGGTCGGCTACGGCCCCCACCAGCGGCATCAGCAGGACGGCCAGGATCACCGAGGCCGAGACGGAGTAGGCGAAGAAGGATCCGGCGCGCACCGGTATGCCCAGCGGGTGCACGAAGCCCTCGGCGTCCGCGGCGGCCTTGGCCACGGCCGTCAGGTAGGGGCCGAGGAACACGGTCAGCACGCTCGCCGAGTAGACCGAGACGGCGAAGTCGTAGAAGTACCAGCCCCGCTGCTCGCGCTTGCGCTCGGCGGCCCCGGCAGTCGGGTCCGTCGCGGCGGTCGGCTCCGTCGGGGCGGCTGCGGCTCTACCGCCGTCCGTCCCGGGTTCCGCTTCTTCGGTCCTGCTGCGCTCTTCCGCACTCATGCGGTGTCCCCCTCGCTGGTCCCGTTCCGCAGCGGCACTCCGGCCGGGCGGGGGGTGAAGGGCGCGTCAGGCCCAGGCCCCACGCCGGTCCAGCACCGTGCGCAAGATGTCGATCCGGTCGGTCATGATGCCATCGACACCCAGGTCGAGGAGAGCCTCCATACGTTCCGGTTCGTTCACGGTCCAGACGTGCACCTGGAGTCCCCGCTCGTGCGCGGTCCGTACGAACCGGCGGTCGACCACGCGGATGCCGGCCTGGGTTTCCGGAACCTGCGCCGCCACCGCGCCCACGCGCAGGGCCGCGGGAATGGCGTACGAGCGCAGCCGCAGGCCGAGCACCCCGCGCACGCCGTAGGAGGTCGCCAGCCGGGGCCCGGCGATCTTCTGGGCGCGGGCCACCCGGCTCTCCGAGAAGGAGCTCACGCAGACCCGGTCCCAGATCCCGGCCCGGGCGATCAGGTTGACCAGCGGGTGCAGCGCCGATTCGGCCTTGATGTCGATGTTCCAGCGGGCGTCCGGGAACTCCTCCAGCAGGTCTTCGAGGAGCGGCAGCGGCTCGGTGCCCCCCACCCGGGCTTCGCGGATCTTCTTCCAGGGCAGTTCGGCGATCCGGCCCTGCCCGTCGGTGACCCGGTCCAGCGTGGAGTCGTGGAAGGCGACGAGTTTGCCGTCCACGGTGGCGTGCACATCGGTCTCGAAGTACCGGTAGCCCGCTTCGGCGGCCCGGCGGAAGGCGGCGGCGGTGTTCTCCAGCCCGTCCGCGGCACCGCCCCGGTGCGCGAAGGGGATCGGAGCCGGGTGGTCCAGATAAGGATGGCGAAGGCGTACGTGCGTCACGGCGGCAGTATGCCTCTTGTTGCCCGTGAGGACGGTGCGGCCCGGTGGCTGCGCGGTGAACGGCGCGCCGCCGCAGTCGTGCGGCCCCCACTGCCGAGCGTTCGGGTACCCCCCCGCCCCTGGTCCCGGTGGACCCCGGCGTGACAGGGTGTGGGAGCGGAAGCAATCCAATACCGGCCGCGCCCGGGGTCGGGCGAGGCCAATTCGACGAAGGTGGACCGGACAGCATGGCCGAATGGACCTCAGCGGTCGGTGCCGCACAGCTAGCCCGCCTCATCGCCTCACAGCAGGAGCGGACCAGCGTCCCCGGGGCGCGCAAGCTGCCCGCCTACCGGACCCTCGCCGACGGCATCCGCCTGCTCGTCCTCGAAGGCCGCGTCCCCGTCGCCGCCCGGCTGCCCGCCGAGCGGGAACTGGCCGTCGCCCTCTCCCTCAGTCGCACCACCGTCGCCGCCGCCTACGAGGCCCTGCGGGGCGAGGGGTTCCTGGAGTCCCGCCGCGGCTCCGGCAGCTGGACCTCCGTACCGGCCGGGAACCCGCTGCCCGCCCGGGGCCTCGAGCCGCTGCCGCCCGAGTCCCTCGGCTCGATGATCGACCTCGGCTGCGCCGCGCTCCCCGCCCCCGAGCCGTGGCTCACCAAGGCCGTCCAGGGCGCCCTGGAGGAGCTGCCGCCGTACGCGCACACCCACGGGGACTACCCGGCGGGCCTGCCCGCGCTGCGCCGGATGCTCGCCGACCGCTACACCGAGCAGGGCATCCCCACCATGCCCGAGCAGATCATGGTCACCACCGGCGCAATGGGCGCCATCGACGCCATCTGCAGCCTCTTCGCCGGGCGGGGGGAGCGGATCGCCGTCGAGTCCCCCTCTTACGCCAACATCCTCCAGCTGATGCGCGCCGCCGGGGTCCGCCTCGTGCCCGTCGCCATGGCCGACGGCCTGCGCGGCTGGGACATGGACGTCTGGCGCCAGGTGCTGCGCGATTCGGCCCCCCGCCTCGCCTACGTGGTCGCCGACTTCCACAACCCGACCGGAGCCCTGGCCTCCGAGGAGCAGCGCCGCGCGATGGTGGAGGCCGCCCGCTCGGCCGGCACCGTCCTGGTGGCCGACGAGACCATGCTGGAGCTCCGGCTGGACCCGGGCCTGGAGATGCCCCGCCCGGTGTGCTCCTTCGACCCGGCCGGCAGCACGGTCATCACGGTGGGCTCCGCCAGCAAGGCGTTCTGGGCGGGCATGCGGATCGGCTGGGTCCGCGCGGCCCCCGACGTGATCCGCAGCCTGGTCGCCGCCCGCGCCTACGCCGACCTGGGCACCCCGGTGCTGGAGCAGCTCGCGGTGAACTGGCTGATGCGGACGGGGGGCTGGCAGGAGGCCGTCGAGATCCGCCGCGAGCAGGCCCGGGAGAACCGCGACGCACTGGTCGCGGCGGTCCGCAGGGAGCTGCCGGACTGGGAGTTCGAGGTGCCGCAGGGCGGGCTGACCCTGTGGGCCCGCGCGGGCGGGCTCTCCGGCTCCCGGCTGGCCGAAGTGGGGGAGCGGGTCGGGGTACGGGTCCCCTCGGGGCCGCGGTTCGGCGTGGACGGGGCCTTCGAGGGCTACGTCCGGCTGCCGTTCACCGTGGGCGGGCCGGTGGCCGAAGAGGCCGCTTCCCGGCTGGCGGCGGCGGCCCGGCTGGTCGGCACGGGCGCGGGCGGCAGCGGGGCGGAGCCGCCGCGCACGTTCGTGGCGTAGCCCGTCGCAAACGCCTTACGAAGCCTCGGCGGGCACTTCCGGAATCTCCGGGGCGTCCGAAGCCGGGCCCTGCGCCGGCTGCCCCTGGAGCGCCTTGTCCAGCGTGCTCCGGTCCCGCCCGGCGCCCCCGCCGGGCGCGAGCCGACCCGGCAGCAGCTCCAGCACGGCCTGGCGGTACGCCGGGTGCGCGGCCTCGTCGTACGGGTCCGGGGTGGCGGGCACCTGGAGCCGGTGCACGGGCCCGGTGCCGAGCCGGGCGTACCCGCGCCCGGGCGGCACCTGTGCCGTCGGGGTGGTGTGCGGCGGCAGCCCCAGTACGTCGGCGACCTGCTGGACCGCGGCGGGCCCGAGCACGATGCGGGCGCGGGTGTGCTGCCAGACCGCGTCGTTCAACAGTTCCAGGTGCCCGAACTGCTCGACCACCACCACGGTGACGTGCGCGGGCCGTCCGTGCCGCAACGGCACCTGTAGCTGGGCCAGCGGGTCGGGGCCGCCCCCGGCGACGGCGAGGTGGGCCAGCACGCTCGGCTGGTCCAGCAGGATCCACAGGGGTCGTCGGGTGTCCTCGGGCGCGGGCCGTCCGACCTCCCGGGCCCGGTGGGTGGCGATGAGCCGCCGTTCGGTCTCCTGCGCGGCCCATTCCAGCGTGGCCTGCGCCCCGACCGGTCCGCATTCCACGGCGAGGACGCCGCTGCGGCCGGAGAGGCAGGAGTACTCGCCGTTGCCGCCGCCGTCGACGATCAGTACGTCGCCCCCGTGCCGCAGGGCCTGCAGGGCGACGGAGCGCAGCAGGGTGGAGGTGCCGCTGCCGGGCTGGCCGACGGCCAGCAGGTGGGGTTCGGTGGAGCGGGGCCCGGTGCGCCAGATCACCGGCGGTACGTCCCGGGGCTCGTCGCCTTCCAGGACGGGCAGGGTGCGTTGCACGCCGCCGGCGTCGGTGAAGCCGAGCACGGTCTCGCCGGGGGAGGTGACGAACGGCTGGGCGGCGATGCCCGTCGGCAGTGCCGCCAGCACTCTCAGGTCGAGCTGGTTGCCCTCCTCGTCCCAGTCGAAGAGGTACTCCCGTCCGCGCCCGGACTTGGCGTGCAGCAGTGCCTCGATCCGGGCCCGTGAGGTGGCCTCGCCGTCGGTGAAGTAGGCCGGGTAGCGGATGTGGAGCCGGGTGATGCGGCCCGCCCCGTCGAACTCGTAGCCACTGAAGGCCTTGTCCCAGTCCCCGCCGTGGGCGAAGAGCGGACTGGGGTCTTCCGGGATGGAGAAGTACGGCACGAGGGCTTCGTAGAGGGAGGCGAGCCGTTCGGTCTCGGCATCGCTGGGTCCGGTCTTCGTCGGGGTGCGGTCGCGTCCGTGCCAGGCCGCGGCCGCCATGAGGGTGATCAGGGCGAGGAGGGGGCCGTAGGGGACGAGTGCGACCACGAGGACGCAGGCGGCTCCCAGGAACAGCGCGGGACCGCGCTTGTCCTTGGGGGTCTGCGACCACCGGCGCCGCCCGGCCGCGGCCAGGATGCGCAGGCCGCGTCCGATCACGAGGAGCGGATGGATGACGTCCGTGGCATTGTCGGCGGCCGTGCGAGCGAGGTCGCGGCCCCGGGTCAGCGACGTGGTGCCGCTGCTGAGGATGCGGGGAAGTGGGCGCCGGGCCACGGGCGTCTCCTGGAGTTGTGGGTGTGACGGTGTTCCGGGTGCTGCTGGTGTCGCTGCGTGATGGCCGGGCTAGAGCTTGATCCCGCCGAGCAGGCTCGCGAGGCTCGCCGTGCTCGCCGTGATGCTCGGGGCGATGGCGGAGCCGGCGAGGAAGAAGCCGAAGAGCGAGCAGACGAACGCGTGCGTCAGCTTCATCCCGTCCTTCTTGAAGAAGAGGAAGCAGATGATGCCGAGCAGGACCACGCCTGAGATGGACAGGACCATGAGTTCTTCTCCTGGTTGGTGGGGACAGTCACCATCAGTTCTTCCAGGCTCACAGGAAGTATCAATGCGACAAAAGGTGCATACGAGTGAATTTGCGGGTTTTTCACTTGACTGGCCCTGCCCGGCTGGCATGCCCGGCGCGTAGGGAGTCGAAGGTGATCATTGCCTCGGCCCGACCCGGACATGTGCAGGCCAGGGCGCTACTCTGACGATTCACCCGTACGGACGCAGCGCCGTGCACCCCCCTGCCCGCCCGGCCCCCGACCGGGTCTTCGACGTCGTGACGGGCGGGCGGACCATGTCAGCAACGAGTGAAAGGCGGTACGGACCATGAGCGAGCACGCAGCCGGGGGCTCCGGTTCCCAGGGCGTCCCCGACGAGGACGTCATCGAGCTGGCCACCAAGATCTTCGACCTCGCCCGCCAGGGCGAGACCGAGGCGCTCACCGCCTACCTGGACGCCGGGGTCCCGGCGAACCTCACCAACGACCGCGGCGACACCCTGGTCATGCTCGCCGCCTACCACGGCCACGCCGAGGCCGTGTCCGCCCTGCTGGCCCGCGGCGCCGAGGCCGACCGCGCCAACGACCGCGGCCAGACCCCGCTCGCCGGCGCCGTCTTCAAGGGCGAAGGGGCCGTCATCCGCGCCCTGCTCGCCGGTGGGGCCGACCCGAAGGCCGGAACGCCCTCCGCCGTGGACACGGCGCGCATGTTCGCCAAGGCCGACCTGCTGGAACTTTTCGGAGCCGAGTAGTCCGGTTTTGCCTGGGATCTGGCCGGGCCCGGACACATCCCGACCTCACAGGTTGGTCACGGCGGCCATAAATGTGGTCGCGGTGCACAAACCGGCTGGGTCATCATGGCGTCGGATTCGATTCGCGAGCACGGGGGACGGGCAGAAGCGGGCGAGACACGAAGCGTGATCCGGCCGGCCCGGCCTCCATGGTCACGAAGCACCGACGAGAGTGAGAAGAAGGCAATGGTCTACATCGAGCGGAACATGACGGCGGACGTCCTCACATGCTGTTACGCGGCCCTGTGAATCCCGATTCCCGGTTGCGTCCCCAGCTTGATTTGAGGCCATTCCCATGTTCGAACCAGTCATAGCACCGAGCGGTACCCTGCTCGGTCTCCTTCAGCGAGGCCGTGGCGACGGCACGCTGCACGCACTCGCGGCACCCAGGGCGGAGGCCCTCGAGGCCCTCAACCAGTGCGTGCTCCGCGACCCGCGCCAGGACTGGCAGGTCGAGAACCGCTCCTTGTACTACGCCCGGTTGTACCTGGACCTCGCCGGTCCACTGGGCGAGATCGAGGCCCACCTCTTCAGCGCCGACGACCTCGTCGACGAAGAGGACCACCGCACGGGCCTCGCCCTGTCCGTCCTGGGCCACCTGGCCTCCTACGGCCGCGACGACGCGCTCATGCTGCTGCGCCGCTACGCGGCCTCGGGGGCGAACTGGGCCTGGGCGCTCGACGAGCTGGCCCTGCGCGACGACGACGAAGGCCTGCGGTCCCTGGCCCCGGCCGTCCTCGCCCGCTTCCCCGGCACGGCCGAGGGCGAGGCGCGGCTGGCCGCCGCCGTCCGCGACGCCTACGAGCCCCGTCCGTGGTGCCTGTGGGAGGAGACCCCGCAGTACGGGGAGCGCCTGCGCGCCGCCCGTCAGCAGGGTTCCTTCGACCGCTGGCAGCGCCAGATGACCCCGAGCGGCCCCCGGCCCGGCTGGGGCGTCCAGGCCGTCTTCGACTGGGCCGCCGACGGACTGCGCCGCGGTACCCCGCTGCACGTCCCCGCGGCCCGCTGCCTCGCCGCCGTGGCCCAGCCCGAGGACCGCTCCGCCATCCTCGCGGCCGCCGCCGGCGCCGACGGCGAGGCCGCCCGGGCCACCGCCCTGCACCACCTGGTCCTCGCCGAGCCGGAGAACCCGGCCGTGCTGGACCTCATCGAAGCCGCCGCCGACGAGCCCGCCGTGGCCGCCTACGAGCGCATGTGCGGCCCCGGGGCCGTCGAACGGGCCCGACGCTGGGTCCACCGCCCCGACGCGCTCGGCGAGGCCGCCGCGGCCATCCTGGCCGCCCGCGGCGGAGCCGAGGACGCGGGCCTGGTGCTGGGCGCCCTGCGCTCCACCGTGCGCGGCGCGGGCCCGGACACCCGGCGCCTGTTCGCCCTGGTGGACGGCGCAGGCCGGCTCGCCGTCGGCTGCGCGGCCCCCGTGCTGCGCCACATCTACCGCGAGACCGCCTCGTCCCACCTGCGCGGCCGGGCCGCACGGGCCCTGGCCAGCACCGACCCCACCTTCGCGGCGGGCTTCGCCGTCGAATGCCTGTGGGACTGCGAGGAGACCACCCGCGAGGTGGCGGCCCGCCACGCCGAGACGGCCGACGCACGCGTGGCGCCCCGGCTGCGCCGCCTGGCCGCCGATCCGGCGGAGGAGGAGGACGTCCAGTCGGCCGTCCGCAGCCGCATCACACCGGAGTCCGCCGTGTAGCGGGTCGCAGGCGCGCGGACGCCCCGGCCTGAGGAAGACCGGGGCGTCCGGGGCTCATCGCGAAGAGGGCGTCACCCGCCCAGCAAGAGGGGGTCGACCTCGCAGGCGGTGACCTCGGACGTCTTCTGCACGCCGTAACCGACCGTGGCGCCGGGGTCCGACCCGCTCGCCGGCTTCTTGAGGACGAGGGTGTACCCCGGAGGCACCGTCTTGGAGTTGATCCTCAACGTGCTCTCCTCCCGCCCTCGGGCCAGTTCGGTCTCGGGGTCGGCTTGCCTACCGGAATGGCGGTACCCGCGGCCCAGGTGTGTGCACTCCGACCGGGGCTTCAGCTCGGTCACCGCGACGCTGACGCCCTGTTCCTGCAGGCTCCGGACCACCTCTGGCACATCGGCGAGCCTGGGCGCGGGGATCTCGATGGTCCTGCCGGGGTCCTTCGGGGGCTCGGAGCGCGCTTTCAGTGCTTCCTCCAGGCCCTCCGAGTAGTCGATCGTGCAGGACGGGATCCTGGCCGGCTCCACCACGTTGAAGTCGGCCCTCCGATCGCCCAGCGGGTAGTGCTCCGCCCACGCGAACGTGAGCGTGTAGCCCTGCGGGACCGTCTTCGCGTTGACCTTGAAGAACCACCCGTCATCGCCGCGCTGCAGGACCACGGCCTCGGGGTCGCCCATCGCATCGAAGCCCCCGCGTATGAGCTCGGAGCTGCACTGGGACAGCGGCCGCTTCGGGACCAGCGCGACCTGGACCCCCAGTTCCTTGAGCCGGTCGGCCAGGGCCGGGACCTGCTGCTGCTCGGGCATCCTGAACCGGAGCGAGCCGTCCGGGTCCTTCTTGATCTCGGGCGCGTCCGCGGCCGAAGGGCTCGGCGAGCCGGTGGGACCGACCGACGGCAGCGAGCCGTTGCGGGTACTGCCGGGCAGGGCCATCACGGCGAGGACGACGGCCGTCGCGATGCCCACCGCGAGCGGGATGCCGTAGCGGCGGGTCAGGGAGCGGGCGGGAGCCGGGGCCGGAGCCTCCTGCGGGAGACGGGCCAGCAGCGCCGCCTTGAGTCGGTCCTCGAACCCGCCGGGCCTGGTGCTCATCGGGCTGCCTCCAACTGCGTTTCGGTGACGGCGGCGGTCCCGGTCCCGCGCAGCGCGCGGCGGGCCCGGTGGAGGCGGACGCGGATGGTCGCCTGGGTGACGCCGAGGGCTTGGGCGGCCTCGGCCGGGGTGAGTTCGTCGATGACTACGAGGTCGAGGGCCGCGCGCAGCGGCTCGGAAAGGGCGGCGTGACGCTCCGCCAGGGCCCTGAAGGCCCGCTGGGCGTCGATCCGTTCCTCCAGGGCCGCGACGTCCTCGTCCTCCAGGAGGCGGCGGCCGCTCAGCCGCGCCAGGGCGCCGCTCTCGCGGGCCAGCCCGCGGGCGTGGCCCGACAGGACGTTGCGGGCTATGCCGAACAGCCAGGCGATCGGTGCTCCCCTGTTGGGCCGGTAGCCGGAGGCCGAGCCCATCGCCGCGAGGAAGATGTCCGCCGTCAGATCCGCCGCCAGGTGCGGGTCGGCGACCCGGCGGGTGACGAACCCGAGCACGGCGTCAATGTGCTCCTCGTAGAACGCGCCGAATCCCTCTTGCGTGGTGAGATCCGGTGGCCCGGTCTTCCGTCTTGGGCTTCGCACCCTGGTTCCTCCCCTGCGTCGGGGACCCGGTCGGTCCCCTCATCCGGTACTTGGCCGCAGCCCCCGAAAACGTTTCATCGGGACCTCACGAACCTGACCGGGATCCCCGGCCGGGCCTGCGCCGCCGCGTCCAGGGCCCGGCCCGGCGGGACCACGCCCACCACCGGATAGCCGCCCGTCACCGGGTGATCGGCCAGGAACACCACCGGCAGCCCGTCCGGCGGCACCTGGACCGCGCCCAGCACCATGCCCTCGCTGGGCAGCTCGCCGGTCCGGGCGCGGACCAGCGCGGTGCCCGCCTCCGTGCGCAGGCCGATGCGGTTGGACGCCGCCGAGACGCGGAACTCCGAGCGCCACAGCCCGGCGAGGGAGGCTCCCGTGAACCAGTCCGCCCGCGGCCCCAGCCGCAGCGGGAGCAGCAGCTCCGCAGGCGGCCCGGGCAAGCCGCAGGCATCCGCCCCGGGGGCCGGATCCGGGCCCGGCGGGCCCACCGGCAGCAGCATCCCGGCCGACAGGACCGGCGGCCCCAGCCCGGACAGCAGGTCCGTGGAGCGACTGCCCAGGACCGGCGGGCCGACCAGGCCTCCCCGCACCGCGACGTAGCCGCGCACTCCCGACTCCGTCCGGCCCACCTCCAGCTCCGCCCCGGCCGGGAGCCGGACCGGCGCCCCCCAGGCCACCGGGCGACCGGAGATCCGTACCGGACAGGGCGCGCCCGTGACCGCCACGACGGTCGCAGCCAGGGCCCGCAGCCCGACCCCGTCCAGGGTCGTCTCCAGCGCCGCCGCGTCCGGCGCGTTGCCGACGAGCCGGTTGGCCAGCGCGTACGCCGCCGTGTCGAGGGCTCCCGAGCGCGGGACCCCCAGGTGCGCGTACCCCGGGCGGCCCCGGTCCTGGACCGTCGTCAGCGCCCCCGGCCGCACCACCAGCAGCCCCTCAGCCACGGCCGTCCTCCTGCGTGAACCGCACGCGGACCCCGGGCGCGAAGAGCGCCGCCGGTTCCCGCTCCGGGTCCCAGAGCACCGCGTCCGTGGAGCCGATCAGCTGCCAGCCGCCGGGGGAGGAGCGCGGGTACACCCCCGCGTACTCCCCGGCCAGCGCCAGCGAGCCCGCCGGGACGGCCGTACGGGGCGTCCCGCGGCGGGGGACGTGGAACCGCTCCGGCAGCCCCGTCAGGTAGCCGAAGCCCGGCGCGAAACCGCAGAAGGCCACCCGGAAGACGGCCCCGCCGACGATCCCCGGGACCTCCCGCGGGGCGACCCCCCACAACCGGGCCACCTCAGCCAGGTCCGGGCCGTCGTACCGCACCGGGACGGTCACCAGCGACCCCTGCGTGGGCGCGAGCGGCGGCACCGCCCACCGCGCGATCCGGGCACCGAGCGCCGCCGGGTCCCGTACGCCGTCCAACAGCACGGTCCGCGCGGCCGGCACGAGGTCCCGTACGGGTCCCAGCTCGCCCGCGTCCCGGCGGCGCAGCAGCTCGGCGTGGAGCGCGGCGACCTCGTCCGCCGAGTCCAGCTCGATCAGCAGCGCCCCACCGCCCACCACGAGCGTCCTCACGCGAAGGCCTCCACCCGGACCCCGGCCGCGCCCAGCGCCTCGCGGACCCGGCGGGCGAGCCCGGCCGCCCCGGGGGTGTCCCCGTGCAGGCACAGCGAGCGCGCGGCCACCCGGACCGGCGCCCCGTCGGCCGCCGTCACCGCACCCTCGGCCGCCATTCGGACGGCCCGGGCCACGACCGTGTCCGGGTCGTGCAGCACGGCGTCCGGCTCGCTGCGCGGGACCAGGGTCCCGGCGGGCGTGTAGGCGCGGTCGGCGAAGGCCTCCGGTACGGGAGCCAGGCCGGCCTCCCCGGCGGCGGCGAGCAGCAGCGACCCGGGCAGCCCCAGCACCGGCAGGCCCCCGGTGGCACCGGACCCGGCCGCGAGCCGGACGCCCGCGACGACGGCGGCGGCCTGGCCGGCGTCGTGCACGGTGCGGTTGTAGAGCGCGCCGTGCGGTTTCACGTAGGACACCCGGGAGCCGGCCGCCCGCGCGAACACCTCCAGCGCCCCGATCTGGTAGGCCACCTCGTCGGCGAGCTCGTCCGGCGGCACGTCCATGGAGCGCCGCCCGAAGCCGGCCAGATCGCGGTAGGACACCTGCGCGCCGATCCGCACGCCCCGCTCCGCGGCCAGTTCGCAGACCCGGCGCATGATGGACGGGTCGCCGGCGTGGAAGCCGCAGGCCACATTGGCGCTCGTGACGACGGAGAGCAGGGCCTCGTCGTCGGTGAGCGCCCAGCGCCCGAAGCCCTCGCCGAGGTCGGCGTTGAGGTCGATCACGCGAGCGGATGCGATCATGGAATCCATGCGCCGAGCGTAGAGCAGGCGGCCGGAGCGGATGCCGGGACGATCCGGCCGAACCATGCCGTTTGGGATGTTGTCAGCAACAGGACCTAGTCTTTGTCCGTGACTCTCCCTGCCCCGGCGAAGACCCTTCCGTCCCCGGCGCCGGGCCCGGCCGCCGACGAGGGCCTGGCCCGGCGGCTCCGCGCCCTCGCCTGCACCGCCCCGCTGCACGACCTCGACGTCCGCAAGGCCAATCTGGCCGGCGAGTACGGGGTCTACGCGATGGCGGAGGTCGCCCTGGCCGCGATCGACCTGGTCACGCTGAACATGGACTTCGACACGGGCGCCGACCACGAGCAGATAGTGGCCAGGCTGCTGCCGCGCGTCGCGGCCCAGGCCCCCGCCCGCCCGGCGGCCGAGCACGAGCGGGTGGCCCGCTGGGTGCTGGAGAACCTGATCAACGTCGGCAGCGTGGACCGCGGCTTCCGCGCGATCTACGGCACCTTCGGCCCCGACGGCGTCTACGTGCGCCGGGACTACGACTTCAAGCTGATCGAAGAGGTCCCCGGCTACGGCGGCGTGGTCTACCTGCGCACCACCGACGAGGCCGTCAACGTCCTCGTCGGCGCCCTCGACACGGACGTCACCAGCGCCCAGATCGCCGCCGAGGTCAAGCTGGAGGTGCTGATCAGCCGCGGCCGACTGGCGGACGCCCAGCTCGCCGCCGAGCAGGCCCGCTACCGGACGGTCCAGTACGCCGAGACCCTGCGCCGCACGCTGGACGCGACGCGCCGCAACGTCCGGGCGGTGGACTGGCTCCGGGCCGTGCCCGACATGATCGCCGAGGCGCTGGACCACGTCGCCGACCGCTACCGCCACGAGAACGCGATCCTGACCAACATCCGCAAGGCGCGCGACGAGGCGGAGGAGCCGGAGAACAAGCGGCGCGCGGCCGAGCTCGTCGACATCGTCAAGGACTGCATCCGCCGGCACACCCAGCTCCAGTCCCGGCTGCTGGACGCCGGCCCGCTGTTCCGCGCCGAACAGGACCGCCAGGCCTTCGCCGCCCCGGCGCCCCGCTCCGGCATCGACCTGTACGGCCAGCTGGTCGCCCCGCTGCTGCCGCTCCCCCTGGAGCAGGCGAGCCGGGTGACCACCGCCTTCTTCGCCTCCGGCGCCGGGCTGCGCACGCCCGTCTCGGTGCGGGTGGCCGACCTGGTCGAGATCCTGCTGACCCCGCCCGTCGAGCGCGAGCACCTCGGTGCGGAGATGCCCGAGCCGGACCTCATCGCCACCCCGGACGACAGCCGCTTCAGCGAGGAGCAGCTCGCCGCCGCGATGGCGCTCCTCGACCTCCCGCACGACGCCCCGCGGCGGCTGTCCGGACTCCTCGCGGAGGCCCGCCGCAGCGATCCGGAACTGCCCTACCTGGTGGCCCTGCTGGCCGTCCACGCGGCGAGTCCGGCCGTCGGCACGGCGTACCGGCAGGGGGAGGAGCGGCTCCTCTTCGCGGTGGACGACGGCACGCAGCTCGACGACCACGAATTCGGCGGCGCCGACCTCATCGTCGGCACCGCCCTCCTGGACGCCGCCGGCATGGCCGCCGACCGCGCGGAGGCCTCGTGACCGCCTCCGCCCTGGCCGGGCTGCCGTGCCGGGCCATTTCAGCCCCGCCGGCGTTTGAGGCGCGGGGCCTGGGGCGGAGCCCCAGGAAACCCGGCTCCGCCGGGCTCCGGGCCCTGCCCGGACCCTCCCCCAGCTACTGCTGGGAGGCGCCCCCTGCTCAAACGCCGGCGAGGCTTGAAAGTCCGGCGCCACGCAGTGGACCCCGTACCGCCCGAACGACCCGCACCGCCGAGGAGACGTACCCGTGAGCGACCACCACGCCGAGCACCCCGCGTGGAGCGAGCCCGACGCGCCGTCGGCTCCCGCGCACGCCCCCGTGCCCGCCGGCACCGCCGCGGTGACCCCCGCCGACGCCGCCGACGCGGCCCGGCTCGTCGCCTTCGGGCTGCAGCCCAAGCTGCTCCCCGCCCGGGACGCCGAGTACGCGGAGCTGCTGCGCCGCTACCGCGAGGACCCCGCCTTCGCCCGGCTCGCCGACGCCGTCGCCACCGGCCTGGGCCTCGTGGTCCTGGAGGTGTCCCCGCGCGCCGGCATGGCCGTGGCCGCGGGCGAGGACTCCGTCTTCGCCGTCCGGATGGGCGACTACGCCCGCCGCACCGCCGCCGACTCCGCCGACCGCTTCCTGCACGGCCTCGCGCACCTCGCCGTGGCCGCCCTGGCCTTCCCGCGCCCCGAAGACCTCGCCGACGACGGCTACATCGGCCGCATCACCGTCAACGGCGTCGACGCCTTCGTCCGGCAGACCTGCCGCCGCCTGGAGGAGCGCGCCGAGGAGCTCGGCGAGAACACCGACCCGGCCTCCGACGCCCCCGGCCTGGAGGCCGCGTGGCGCGTCTACGCCCGCCGCAGCGCGACCGGCGCCACCAAGGACGCCCGCCGCCTCGCGGGCTCCACCACCGGCATCGTCGGCAAGGCGGCCGCCTTCCTCACCGACTCCGGTTTCCTCCAGCGCACCGGGGACGAGGCCGGAGGCACCTACCGCACCACCCCCCGCTACCAGCTCCAGGTCCGTGACATGGCGGGCAGCGCGGCGATGGCCGAGCTCCTGGAGCTCGGCGTGGTCTCCGTCAGCGACGGCTCCGCCACCCTGCTGCCGCCGCCCGAGGGCGACGACCTGGAACTCGCCGCCGACGCCGGGCTCCCGTTCCACGCGTGAGCCCCCGGGCCCCGCGGCCCGTGCCCGATCCCCGTACGTCCTGCCTCACCCAGACACCACGAGAGTCCGCCGCCATGTACGAGCTGTCCCGGATCCGCCTCTACTCCATCGGGCCCGCCGGTGCGCGCTACGCCGACACCGTGCTCGACCTGCGCGGAGTCGGCGAGCCGGTGCCCCACCCGGCGCCGGCCCAGGCGGAGTTCTTCGAGGACGAGCCCACCGGCCCGCCGCGCCGGCCCGCGCCCGCCGGTGTGCTCTTCCTGGAGAACGGCGGCGGCAAGTCCGTCCTCCTCAAGCTGATCTTCTCGGTGATGCTCCCCGGCCACCGCAACACCCTCGGCGGCGCCAGCTCCGGCGTCCTGCGCAAGTTCCTGCTCGCCGACGACTGCGGTCACGTCGCCCTGGAGTGGCAGCACACCCAGACCGGCGAGTGCGTGGTCGTCGGCAAGGTCAGCGAATGGCGCGGCCGCCAGGTCTCCAACGACCCGCGCAAGTTCGCCGAGGCCTGGTACTCCTTCCGCCCCGGCCCCGGCCTGAGCCTCGACAGCCTGCCCGTCGCCGAGGCCACCTCCGTGCGCTCGCCCGTCGAAGGCGCTTCTGGGGCCCAGGGCCGCCGCCGCACGATGAAGGGCTTCCGCGACTCCCTCACCGAGGCGGGCAAGGCGTACCCGCACCTGGAGGTGTACTTCGAGGAGATCCACGACCGCTGGAACGAACACCTCACCGAACTCGGCCTCGACCCCGAACTCTTCCGCTACCAGCGCGAGATGAACGCGGACGAGGGCGAGGCGGCCGGCCTCTTCGCGGTCAAGAAGGACTCCGACTTCACCGACCTCCTGCTGCGGGCCGTCACCGACACCCGTGACACGGAGGGCCTCGCCGACCTCGTCCACGGCTTCGGCAACAAGCTCGGCCGCCGCGCCGAACTCATGGCCGAACGGGACTTCACCGCAGGCTCGGTGGACCTGCTCACCCGCATCGTCGAGGCCGCCGGAGCCCGCTCCCGGCTGCGCGACGTGCACGCGGGCGCGGAACGCCGTACGCGCACCCTCGCCCGGCGGCTGTCCGCCCGCGCCGCCCAGGAGCGCGGCCGGGCCGCCGACCTGGCCCAGCGGGTCACGGGCGCCGCCCACCAGGTCACGGCCGCCGAGTCCGCGCGCACCCGCAGCGCCGCCGTCTCCGCCGAACTCGCCTACCGGCACGCCTCGCTGGCCCTGACCGTCGCCGACAAGGCCGCCGCGGCCCAGCGCCGCGAACTCCTCGAAGCCCGGACGCTGCACTCCGCGTGGCAGGCCGCCGAGAACGTGCTGCGCCACCGGGCCGCCGCCGACCGCTCCGCCCGCGTCGCCGCCGCGATCCTGGAGGCCGAGCGGGACGCCGCCCCGGCGCTGGCCGCCCGTGCCACGGCCGCCGGCGAGCTCGTCCGGGCCCTGCACACCGCCGCCGAGCACGGCGAGCGGCTCGCCAACGAGGAGGAGGAGCGCTCCGCCGCCCTCCAGGCCACCGGCGAGGCCTCCCACCGCGACGCCACCGCCGCCGCCACGGCCGCCCAGCGGGCCCGCAGCGAGGCCGAGCACCTGCGCTCGCGGCTGGCCGAGGTCCAGCAGGAGACCGCCGAGGCCGTCCGTGCCGGCTGGCTCGACGACACCGCCCCCGACGCCGACCCGGCCCGCGCGGCCCTCGCCGCCACCGACGCCGAGAAGACCGCCGTGGCCGCCTGGGACGAGTCCCGGGAGGCCGCCCGCGCCGCCGCCGAGGCCGCCCGCGAGGCCGCCGCTACGGAATCCCGCGCCGAGCTCACCGCCGCCCGCGCGGCGGACGCCGCCGACGCGGCCGAGGCCGCCCACGACGCCGAGCACCGGGCCGCGGCCTCCCTCGCCACCGCCCCGCGCCTGGCCGAGCTGCTGGGGCTCCCGTCGGTGCCCGCCTCCTTCCTCCCCCACCCGCGCACGCAGAGCGGCGCCCCCGGCGCCTTCGCGGGATCCGGCGCGCAGGCCGCGTCGGCGGGGGCGGCGCACGCCGCGCACGGCACCGGCGAACCCGGGCCGGCGGCCCAGGCGGGGCCCGCCGGCCGCCCCGACGCGGCCGGAGCCGGCGGGCTCACGGTCGCCGACCTCGACCGGAACGCCGACGACCTCCGCCACCTGCTCACCGACGGAGTCGCGGCCGCCGAGCGCCAGCTCTTCGAGCTGCGCACCGCGGCCGCCGACGACGCCCGCATCCTCGGCGCCCTCGGCGACGGCGGCCTGCTGCCGCCCGGCCCGGACGTCCTGGCCACCGTCGAGTACCTCGGCGAGCACGGCATTCCCGCCCTCCCCGGCTGGCGCTACCTCGCCCAGTCCGTGGACCCCGCCGACCACGCCGCCGTCCTCGCCGCCCGCCCCGAACTCGTCGACGGCGTCGTCATCACCGACCCCGACACCCACGGCCGGGCCCGAGAGGTGCTCTCCGGCGCCGCCCTGCTGCCCCGCTCCACCGTCGCCGTGGGCACGGCCGCCGCCCTGCTGGCCCCGCTGCCGCCGGCCGGCGACGCCGCCGACTCCGGTGTGTTCCTTGTACCGCCGAACCCGGCCATGCACGACGAGCACGCCGCCGACGAGGAGCGCCAGGCGCTGCGCGCCCGCGCCGCCGCCCGTGACACCGAGATCCGCGACCTCGCCGCCCGCCTCGGCGGTGACCGCGAGCTCGCCGCCCGCCTCGGCTCCTGGCGCACGGGCTGCCCGCCCGGCCGCCTCACCGAGCTCGCGGAGGCGGCCGCCGCCGCCCGGATGTTCGCCGAGGAGGCCGACGCCGAGCTCGCGGAGGCCCGTACCGTACGCGCCGAGGCCGACGAGGCCGCCGCCGACGCGGCCCGCGTCCGCGAGGAGCGCCAGGACACCGCCCAGCGCGCCCGCCGCGTCGCCGACGCCCTCGCCGGGCTCGCCTTCCGGCTGCGCGAGCGCGCCGGCTGGCAGGCCAAGCTCCGCGAACTCGCCGACGACGCCGCCGAGTCGGAGGCCCGCGCCGAGGTCTGCTTGGACCGGGCCCGCGCCGCCGACGAGGACCGCCGCGCCGCCCAGCGCGCCGCCGACGACGCCCGCCGCACCGCCCGCGCCCTGCGCGCCGAACGCGCCGAGATCGCCGGCGCCCCCGACCAGCTGCCCGACAACGCCGGTGACGGCCCCCGGGCGCCGCTGCCCGACCTGCGCGAGGCCTACCGCGCCGCCTCCCAGCTCTACGAGAAGGTCGGTGTCGGCGCCGACCTGCGCGCCGAACAGGCCCGCGCCGAGAGCGACGAGAGCGCCGCCCTGGCCGAGCTCGACCGCCTCACCAACAAGGTCCGTACCCGGGCCGCCCAGCTCCTCGAAGGCACCGACGGCGCCGACGGCCCCTCCCGGCAGGCCGCGGCCGCCCGCGCCGAGTCCCTCGTGCAGATGCTGGAGACCCGCGCGTCCACCGCCAGCGAGCAGCTCGGCCGACTGCGCGGCGAGGCGGAACGGCACGCTCCCACCGAGGGGGAGGCGCACACCGAACTCCCCGAAGAGCTCGTCCCCGAGGACGTCGAGCAGGCCCAGGCCCTGCTGCGCACGGCCACCGCCCAGCTCGTCGCCCACACCGCGGCCGTGGAGAGCGCCCGGGCCGCCCACGCGGACCTGCTGCGCGCCCACCGCACCGCCGAGGACGGCGCCGGCGGCTTCGACGAGACCGCGGCGATGCTCAGGGACCTGCTGCGCGACCACACCCACCAGGACGACGAGCAGGAGCCGGTGCCCCATGCGGGCACCCTGGAGGAGGCCCGCCAGTCCGCCACCGAGGCCCGCCGCTCCCTGCGCGGCTGCGCGGGCGAGCTCTCCGCCGCCGAGTCCGCGGTGCGCGAGGCGAGCGACATCCTGGTCCGGCACGCCAACGCCACCCGCTACGAGCAGGTACGCACCCCCGCGCGCCAGCAGATCCGCGAACTGCCCGCCTCCGCCCTGCCCGAGCACGCGGCGGCCTGGGCCGCGGCCTTCGCGCCCCGGCTGCGCGTCCTCACCGACGAACTGGCCCAGCTGGAGCGCAACCGCGACAGCATCGTCGACCGCCTGCGCGGCCTCGTCGAATCGGCCCTGGCCACGCTCCGCTCCGCGCAGCGGCTCTCGCAGCTCCCGGAGGGACTCGGCGAATGGTCGGGCCAGGAGTTCCTGCGGATCCGCTTCGAGGAGCCGGACCAGGCCACGCTCACGGAACGGCTCGGCGAGGTCATCGACGAGGCGACCCGCGCGGCCGTGAAGAAGAACAGCAGCGCCTCCTTCGGCGAGGGCCGCCGTGACGGCATGTCCCTGCTGCTGAGGGGCGTCCAGGCGGCCCTGGAGCCCAAGGGCATCTCCGTGGAGATCCTCAAGCCGGACGCCGTGCTGCGCGCCGAGCGGGTGCCGGTGGGGCAGATGGGCGACGTGTTCTCCGGCGGGCAGCTGCTGACCGCCGCGATCGCCCTGTACTGCACGATGGCGGCGCTGCGCAGCAACGACCGCGGCCGCGACAAGCACCGGCACGCGGGCACGCTGTTCCTGGACAACCCGATCGGCCGCGCCAACGCCACCTACCTGCTGGAGCTCCAGCGGGCCGTCTCCGACGCGCTGGGCGTCCAGCTGCTCTACACGACCGGCCTGTTCGACACCACGGCCCTCGCCGAGTTCCCGCTGGTGATCCGCCTGCGCAACGACGCGGACCTGCGGGCGGGCCTGAAGTACATCAGCGTCGAGGAGCACCTGCGCCCGGGTCTGCCGCAGCAGTCCGCCGAGGCGGAGACCATCCACGGCGAGATCACGGCCACCCGTATGTTCCGGCGCAGCGGCGTTTCGTGACGCGCGGCGTTTCCTGACGCGCGGCGGTGCCGGCGCGAGGGCGTCAGCGCGTGGAATAGCGGCCGGAAGCCGCCAGAGGGCCGTCCTCGCGGGGTATTCGGCCCGCGGCGGCCTTCCGTGCCTCCCGGGCCGCCCGGGAGGCACGCCGGGCCTCCTGGCGGCGGCTGCGTGCCGTGCTGCTCGGCTCCGACAGGACCCCGTACCGCTGGTTCCAGGTCTGCCGGGTGATCCACACGTCCAGCACGCCCCAGGTGGCCACGATCGTTCCCGCGATCGCCCCGAGACCCATCGGGAGGGCCAGCCAGGACCCGGTCAGGGTCAGGAAGAACGTGATCGTCGCCTGCGTCAGGGTCACGGCCACGATCAGCACCGCCCGCACCGCGGAGGTCCGTACCGAATCCGGCATCCGGCGCCGTCGGGCCGGCTCCTCGACCCATAGTCCCCGCCCGGCCCCGCCGGCCCCCAGGCCCGCACGCGCGCCGCCGCCCTCGTCACTGCTCATGGTCCGCTCACTCCCCACCGCGCGGTCCGTCATGCCTGCTCGTCCTGCCTACTTGCCACGTCTGCCCACCACGTCCGCCTCCCACGTCCGTTCCGACGCGCCCCCTCGAACAGACAGACGTTCGGCGGCGCCAAGAGATTCCCGGATCGCGGATGCCCTTGCCCGGCCCGAACGATCGCGGAACGAACAATTCCAGCCATCCATCGGGTTGCAGGAACTGACGCCCCACCAAGTGTCATCTGCCACATATCGGGCTGCTGTTGACCGGAAGTGTCGGACAACTGGTGATCTTCCTCCCAGGGGCAGGCCGAAAACGTCCGGACACGCCTTCGAAGCTGCCCCCCAGCAGTAGTAGGCTCACGCCGTTTAAATGACGGAACACCGACCCCCGGCAACGGGGTTGACCTGGGGGAGGCTGGGGAGGCCATGCGCTTTCGCGGGAAGTCCATCCGCCGGAAGATCGTGGCGTTGCTCCTTGTGCCGCTCGTCTCCCTGACCGCCCTCTGGGGCTTCGCGACAGTCATCACCGGCCGTGAGGCCATCCAACTCTTCGACGTGGCCTACATCATCGACAAGGTCGGCTACCCCGTCGAAGACGTCGTCCGCGTCATCCAGAAGGAACGGCGCCAGACCCTGGTCGTCCTCGGCGACCCCAGGGCCGCCACCGCCACGGCCGAACTCACCAAGCGCCGCGCCGAAACAGACCGGGCCGTCGAGCAGATCAGCGTCAGCGCCCGCGACGCCAAGGTCATCGACGAGCTGAGCCCGCAGAGCGCCCAGCGCCTGCACTCGATCGTCGCCGCCTTCCAGGGCATCGGCACCATGCGCCGCTCCGTCGACCAGAACGCCCTGGACCCCACGCAGGCCCTGGACCTCTACAACCGGCTGGTCGACCCCTGCTACGACTTCCTCATGAACCTCCACGGCCTGGACAACGTGGAGGTGGACAAGGAAGGCCGCGCCCTCGTCGGCATCAGCCGCGCCCGCGAACTGCTCTCCCGCGAGGACGCCGTCATCGCCTCGGCCCTCGCCGCGCGCAACGTCACCGCTCCCGACGTCCGCCACGTCTCCGACTTCGTCGCCAAGCGCACCCTGCTCTACGAGTTCAACCTCGTGACCCTCCCCGCCGAGGACCGGGAACGCTTCGAGAAGTACTGGAAGGACCCCGAGACCCAGGCCCTGCGCGACGCCGAGGAACGCTTCATCGTCGGCGGCGCCGTCAACAAGCCGCGCAGCGTCACCGCCGCCCAGTGGGACGAGGCCTCCACCAAGGTCCTCGAAGACCTGGCCGCCATGAACACCGACGCCGGCAACCGCTACCAGGAGCGCATCGAGCCCGTCGCCACGGACGTCATGGTCCAGGCCGCCGGCGCCGGTGTCCTCGGCTTCCTCGCCCTGATCGTCTCCCTGGTGCTGTCCGTCCGCATCGGCCGCGACCTCGTCCGCGACCTGTCCCGGCTGCGCAAGGAGGCCCACGAGGCCTCCGGCGTCCGGCTGCCCAGCGTGATGCGCCGACTCGCCGCGGGCGAGCACGTGGACGTGGAGACCGAGTCGCCCCAGCTCGAGTACGAGAAGGACGAGGTCGGCCAGGTCGGCCAGGCCCTCAACACCCTCCAGCGCGCCGCCGTCGAGGCCGCCGTCAAGCAGGCCGACCTGCGCCGCGGCGTCTCCGAGGTGTTCGTCAACCTGGCCCGCCGCAACCAAGTGCTGCTGCACCGCCAGCTGACCCTCCTCGACACGATGGAACGCCGCACCGAGGACACCGAGGAACTGGCCGACCTCTTCCGCCTCGACCACATGACCACCCGCATGCGCCGGCACGCCGAGGGCCTCGTGATCCTCTCCGGCGCCGCGCCCTCCCGCCAGTGGCGCAAGCCCGTCCAGCTCATGGACGTCGTACGCGCCGCCGTCGCCGAGGTCGAGGACTACGAGCGCATCGAGGTGCGCCGGCTCACGCGCCTGGGCATCGTCGGCCCGGCCGTCGCCGACGTCACCCACCTCATCGCCGAACTCCTCGAGAACGCGACCGTGTTCTCACCGCCGCACACCGCGGTCCAGGTGCACGGCGAGCGCGTCGCCAACGGCTTCACCCTGGAGATCCACGACCGCGGCCTCGGCATGACCCCGGAAGCGCTGCTCGACGCGAACCTCCGGCTCGCCGAGACCCCCGAGTTCGAACTCTCCGACACCGACCGCCTCGGCCTGTTCGTCGTCAGCCGCCTCGCGCAGCGCCACAGCGTCAAGGTCGTCCTCCAGCCCAGCCCGTACGGGGGCACCACCGCGGTGCTCTTCCTCCCCGCGGCCCTGCTGACCGAGGCACCCGAGACGAACGGCGCGGGCACGCGGTTCGACGGCGCCCGTGCCGCAGCCAAGCCCCTCAGGTCCGACAAGGCCGGCCACCTCGGCCGCGCCGGGTCCGAGCGGCCCGCGGCCGCCGCCATGGAGCGCGCCGCCTCCGGCCGCCCGCTGCCCGTCGCAGAACTGCGCGGCCCGGTCGAGCTGGAGGCGCCGCTCCCGGTCGGCGGGCTGGACCGGCTGGACGGCCTCGACGACCCCGCCGCGCTCGACGACGCCCCCACGGCGATCACGAGCCGCACCGGCGCCGCCGGCCGCCCGGTCATGGCCACGCTCGACGACGAGACCCCGCCGAACGGCATCCCGCGCAGCGCCCTCCTGGGCCTGCGCCCGGCGGACCGGCCGCACACCGACCGGCACGCGGACCGCGGCATCTCCCGCAAGGGCGACCGCGACCGCGAGCCGCACGCGCCCACCGGCCCGGTCCGGCTGGACACCCAGCGCGTGGAGACCCCGCGTCCGGACGGCTCCCGCTCCCAGGGCGCCGTACCGCTGCCGCGCCGCCGCCCGACCCCGACCCTCGTAGCCGAGCACGGCCGCCGGGTGGAGCCCCGCCCGGTGTCCGTGGTCCCGCAGCCCGCCCCGGTCTCCGCGGCCGGATCCGATCCCGGCTCCGATGGCGGGGCCGTCGCACCCGGCCCCGGCATCGGTGGGCTGCCCCGCCGGGTCCGCCAGGCCAGCCTGGCGCCCCAGCTCAAGAAGTCCCCGTCCGCCGCCCCCGCCGAAGCCGCCCCCGACCAGGTGGCCGACCGCGACGCGGAAGACGTACGTACGCGCATGTCCGCACTCCAGCGTGGCTGGACGGCGGGCCGCAACCAGCACGCACAGCAGAAGTCCGAGACCGAGGCGGGCACATCCGCCGCCGGCGGTCCCGCGAACGAGAACGAAGGGGACGGTCGATGACCGCACCGCAGACCGGCAACGACACCAGGGGCCGCGGCTCCGGCCCGCTCAACTGGCTCCTCGACGAGCTCGTCGACCGGGTCGGCTCCATCCGCAAGGCGGTGGTCCTTTCCGGCGACGGCCTGCCCACCGGCAGCTCCAAGGACCTGACCCGCGAGGACAGCGAGCACCTGGCGGCGGTCGCCTCCGGCTTCCACAGCCTGGCCAAGGGTGTCGGCCGGCACTTCGACTCCGGCCGGGTCCGCCAAACCGTGGTCGAGCTCGACGAGGCCTTCCTCTTCGTCATGGCCGCGGGCGACGGCAGCTGCCTGGCCGTCCTGGCCGACGCCGACTCCGACGTCGGCCAGGTGGCGTACGAGATGACGCTGATGGTCAAGCGCGTCGGCGACCACCTGGCGACCGCCCCGCGCACCGGGCTGCCAGCCGGAGGGTGAGTCGTAAGGCATGAGCGATTCAGGCCAGGACCACCCCACCGGCATTCCGGGCGGGTTCACCGTCGACCCGCCCTACTCCGACCCCGACCACCTGGACCCCGACCACGCGCACTGGTTCGACGACGACGCGGGGCCCGTCGTCCGCCCGTACGCCATGACCCGCGGCCGGACCAGCCACGCGGGCCAGCACCGACTCGACCTGATCGCGCTCGTCGTCGCCGAACCGGCGGCCGACGATCCGGTCTGGGACATGACCCTCTCCCCGGAACACGCCCACATCCTCGGGCTGTGCCGGGGCCGACCGCAGTCGGTCGCCGAACTCGCGGCCGATCTCGACCTCGCCGTCGGGGTCGTCCGCGTCCTGATCGGCGACTTGGTCGACGAGGAACTGGTCCACGTGACCAGGCCGGTACCACCGGCCGAACTGCCCGATGAATCCATTCTGCGTGAGGTGATCGATGGCCTTCGGGCGCTTTAGCCGCACCGGTGCCATGCACGCGGTGTCGCCGGTCGAGCCGCTGACCTTGAAGATCCTGGTCGCGGGCGGCTTCGGGGTGGGCAAGACCACCCTGGTCAGCGCGGTGAGCGAAATCAGACCGCTGCGCACCGAGGAACGGCTCTCCGAGCCGGGCGTCGGTGTCGACGACACCGGGGGAGTGGAGGGCAAGAGCACCACCACCGTGGCCATGGACTTCGGGCGCATCACGCTCCGCGAGGACCTGGTGCTGTACCTGTTCGGCACCCCCGGACAGGACCGCTTCTGGTTCCTGTGGGACGAGCTCGCCCAGGGGTCGCTCGGCGCCGTCGTCCTCGCGGACACCCGGCGCCTCGCCGACTGCTTCGCCGCCATCGACTACTTCGAGCGGCGCGCGATCCCGTTCGTCGTCGCGGTCAACTGCTTCGACGGAGCCGACCGGCACCCCGTGGTGACCGTCCGGACGGCACTGGACCTCGACCCCGGGGTACCGGTGCTGCTGTGCGACGCACGGGACCGGGAATCCGTGAAGGACGTGCTGGTGGGGGTCGTGGAACACGCGATGTCCCTGGCGCGCGAGCGCCGCCGGAGCCTTTCGGCGGGCGCCTGACACGGGGGCGGCCCGTACCCCCGCCGACTGGGGTACGGGCCGCAGCTCTCACGGGGGGACCGGGGCCCCGGCCGCGGCGCGGGACTGTGGAGCGAGTGTGAACCTGCCGCCGGGAGCCGTCAAGCATGCGGACAACACCAGCAGTTCAGCGCACGGCGACGACGGCAGACCCGTGCCCGAACAACCCCTGGTTCGCCGTGATCCCCGCCCGCGCACCGGGCACCTGCCGCTCCCCGGCCGTGCCGCGCAACTGCCAGGTCAGCTCACACACCTGCGCGATCGCCTGCGCCGGCACCGCCTCCCCGAAGGAAGCCAGCCCGCCACTGGTGTTGACCGGGATCCGGCCACCCAGCGCCGTCGCCCCCTCCCGTACGAGCTTCGCCCCCTCACCCTCACCGCACAGCCCGATGTCCTCGTACCACTCCAGCTCCAGGGCGGTCGACAGGTCGTACACCTCGGCCAGCGAGAGGTCGTCCGGGCCGAGCCCCGCCTCCTCGTAGGCGGCGCGCGCGATCGAGGACCTGAAGGACCCGGCCGCCGGCGCCACCGCCACCGCCGAGTCGGTGGCGATGTCCGGCAGGTCCAGCACCGTCCGCGGATAGCTGGGCGTCACCGTCGAGACGGCCCGGATCCGCACCGGATCGGCCACCCCGTGCGCACGGGCGAAGTCCATGCTGGTGAGCACCAGGGCCGCGCCCCCGTCGGAGGTGGCGCAGATGTCGAGCAGCCGGAGCGGATCGGCGACCACGGCCGACGCCGCGACGTCCTCGGCGGTGACCTTCCTGCGGTAGCGGGCGTGCGGGTTGAGTAGCCCGGCCGCCGCGTTCTTCACCTTGACCTGGGCGAAGTCCTCAAGGGTGTCCCCGTGCAGGGCCATCCGGCGCCGGGCGTAGAGCGCGAAGTAGGCCGGGTTGGTGGCGCCGAGCACGCGGAACCGCAGCCAGTCCGGATCGTCGGGCCGGTCGCCGCCGGCCGGTGCGAAGAACCCCTTGGGCGCGGCGTCCGCGCCGACCACGAGCACCACGTCGGCCAGGCCGGCCAGGATCTGCGCGCGGGCGGCTCCGATGGCCTGGGCACCGGACGCGCAGGCCGCGTACACGCTGGTGACCCGCGCGCCCTGCCAGCCGAGCGCCCGGGCGAAGGTGGCGCCCGCCACGTAGCCCGGGTAGCCGGAACGCACGGTGTCGGCGCCGACGATCGACTGCACCTGCGTCCAGTCCAGTCCGGCGTCGGCCAGCGCCGCCCGCGCGGCGGCCCGCCCGTACTCGACGAAACTGCGGCCCCATTTGCCCCAGGGGTGCATACCGGCCCCGAGGACGGCGATGTCGGTGCTCACTCGGCGCCCCCCACCGGCCGGAACTGCCAGGTGGTCCAGACGGTCCCGGCGGTCCCGATGGTTCCGGGATCCTCGTTCAGCACGCCCCCGACCACCTCGACCTCCATACCGACTGCCAGATCGGCGACCCCGACCCCCGGCGCGGCCTGCCCCAGGACCACCATCCCCTCGGCCGCCAGCTCCACCGCGACCAGCGTGTACGGCTCCCAGGGCGCGTCCGGGTCGGACACGTACGGCGCGGGCGGCCGGTAGCGCCCGTCGGTGTAGGACCAGACCCGGCCCCGCGGGGACAGCGGCACCTCGGCGAGCTCGCCGCCGCCGGGGCAGCGCGGATTGCGGCAGTACGCGTCCTCGCGCGGGAAGAACACCGCGGTACAGGCCGAGCACCGGGTGCCGAGCAGCCGGAAGCCGCCGCCGTCCGGTGCGTCCTCGGTGAACCACCCGCTCACGACGGGTGTGCGTGTGCGTGCCACGGTGCCCCTCCCTGGTCAGCAATCTGACGGATCGTCAGGAGTCTGCCACGGGCGGACCGCCCTGACACGGGTTCTCGGCGAGCCACTTCTGCGCGATCTCGCCCAGCTCCGCGTCGCGCCCGGCCAGCATCATCCGGATCATCTGCGCGTCCCCGCGCAGCGACCATCCCGGATGGCCGAAGGTGGCCGGGTTGTTGCCCTCGATCAGGAAGTGCGCGGGCCAGGCGGTCCCGTACCCGATCAGGGGGAGGGCGGCGAGGTATCGCCCGCGGCCGCGCGCCAGCCCGTAGGCGGTCACGGCCAGACCGGTCAGGGTGCCCGTGAGGTGGATCCAGCGGGTGGCGGCGCGCGAGTGCATCGCGACGTAGTAGGGCCAGAACTCCTCGTACGAGGTGAAGGTCATGCGGGCACGGTACTCACGGCCGCCCGACGGCGACAGCGACGGGGAGCGTCGAAAAGGCCGCCGGGACGTGCCCCGGGCGCGGCCGGCCGCGCTCCGGCAACAGCCGCCGTCCGCACACCCCTTGGCATACCATCGCCGGATGCCGGCACACCTGAAGGACTCGCACTGCTCCACCTGCGGAGCCCCGTACTCCAGCCCCGAGTGGCCCCGCACCTGCGCGGTCTGCGGGGCGACCGCCTACCGAAACCCGCTTCCGGTGGCCGTCACCCTCCTCCCCGTCGAGGACGCGGACGGCACCGGCCTCGTGGTCATCACCCGCACCATCGAACCCGCCCTCGGCGGCGTCGCCCTCCCCGGCGGTTTCATCGACTTCGGCGAGGACTGGCGCGACGCGGTCGTCCGTGAACTCTTCGAGGAGACCGGCATCACGGCCCCGGCCGAGGAGGTCGTCCTGGCCGACGCCCTGAGCTCCCCGGCGGGCCACCTCCTCCTCTTCGGGCTCCTGCCGGTCCGCCCGGTCGCGGAACTGCCCGCCTCGAAGCCGACGGACGAGACCACGGGCTGGCACGTCCTGCACACCCCGTCGGTGCTGGCCTTCCCCCTGCACACCCGGGCGGCGGCGTCCTGGTTCGCGGGCGAGTACGCCTGAGCCCGACGCCGTGGGCCCGACGCCGTGAGTCCGGCGCCGGGCCCTGCGGAGCCGGTGTCAGTGCCAGTTGCTGATCTGTACGTCCCGCGGGTGCGGCGCGCCGGAGCCCGTCTCCACCAGGGACTTCAGGCTCATCAGGAAGATCGCCCACTTGGTGCTGCAGTGGTTCATGAACTCGACCGGTTCGCGCCAGCCCGCGTGCGCGAACATGAGGATCGTCCACTCGCCGTCCTGGGTCAGCTCGAAGCTCACCGTGGTCCCGACCCACTCGGCCGGACCGTCGGCGACCTCCCACAGCACCCGTGCGTTCGGCCGCAGTTCGAGCACCTTCATGTCGAAGCCGCCGAGGTCGCCGAACCGGAACTCCAGGACGCCGTCGCCGTTCCCGCTCGTGTCGGTCGTCCACCACGCGGCCAGTCCCTCGACCGTGGTGAGCGCTTCGTACACCTTCTCCGGGGTCGCGGTGATGCCTACCCGGTGCAGGATGTCCACCATCTCGATCTCCTCACTTCTCCGTGTCGGTTCTCCGTGTCACTGCTTCTCGTTCTTGGCCCGTTGGATCGCTTCGGCGAGGCTCTTGACGCGCCGCAGCCGGGCGTCCCACATCTCGCCGACCGAGTTCAGTTGCGCCGCGGCCCGGGCCAGCTGGGCCTCGTCCACCCGGTAGCGCTTCTCCCGTCCCGCCGGCGCGGACCGGACCAGCCCGACCCGGTCGAGCACGGCCAGGTGTTTGGTCACGGCCTGCCTGGTCACCGGCAGGTGCGCGCTGAGGGTGGTCGCGGTCCCCTGGCCGTCGGCCAGCAGGAGGTCGATCATCCGGCGCCGGGTCGGGTCGCCTATCGCGGACCAGAGGTCGTCGTCGACGGCGGTGCTCATCGCGCGGCCGCCAGTCGATCGGCGGTCGCGACCAGGCGCGGCAGGTAGAAGTCCCAGCCCTGCCGGTGGTCGTCGTAGTGGGCTTCGAGCACGGCGGCCTCCCAGCCCCGTTCGCGGTAGCCGCTCTCGCGGAAGCGGACCGTGGTTCCCGTCCCCGCGGGCAGGAGCTCGAAGGTCACCAGCAGCGAGTTGCCCGGACCTGCCGCCTCCGTCTCCGTCTCGTCGTAGGTCCACCGGAACGAGAACATCCGCGGCGGGTCGGCCTCGACGACCGTGAACGGCGCGGACTGCTGCCGACCGGTGTCCTGATCCGTCCACGTGAGACGGGCGGTCGCGCCCGCGGCCGGCTCGAACGCGGTGGTCTCGGCGCTCCACCACTCCCGGATGTGCTCGGGGCTGCTCAGCACCTCGAACACCACCTCGGGTGAGGCGTCGATGTGCAGCTCGCGCTCGATGCTCCCGTACTCCATGGCCGTCTCCATCTTTCGCAACCTTCGGTTGCATATAAAGCTAACCCTCCTTCGGTCGATACGCAACCGATGGTTGCGTATCGACCGAAGGAGGCAGCGACACCACGGGCCCGTACGGCCGCCGGCCCCGTGCGCCTACAGGCCCCGTACGGTGACCCCCTCCACCCGGTTCCCCGCCTCGTCCTCCACCACCACCGCGTCACGCAGCCACCGCACCGCGTACCGCTCCACCTCACCCGCCCCGAAGCCCGGCCCCGGGTCCCGGATCACCACCCCGCCCCCCGTGCGCCCGCGCGCCGGAGCCCAGACCTCCAGCTCCACCCCGTCGCCGGAGGCGGCGCGCACCGGCAGCACCGACCCCGCCCGCGCCAGCACCGGGATCCGGCCCTGCGGCGCGTCCAGCAGGATCTGGCCCGGGCCCTCGTACGCCGCCCCCGTCGCCGTGTCGTACCAGCGCCCCCGCGGCAGCCGCACCGCCCGCCGGTCCGCCCCGCACTCCAGCACCGGCGCCACCAGCAGCGCATCACCCAGCAGGAAGGCGTCCTCGCAGTCCCGCAGCCGCCGCTCCTCCGGCGCCCCCCACCACAGCGGCCGCACGTACGGGGCCCCCGTCCGACGCGCCAGGTGGGCCAGCGTCACGAAGTACGGCCGCAGCCGTTCCCGCTCCGCCATCACCGCCCCGGCCTGCTCCGCCACCTCCGGCCCGAACTCCCACGGCTCCCGCCGCCCCGCCCAGATCGCCGAGTGGGTCCGGAACAGCGGTAGGTAGGCCCCCAATTGCAGCCACCGCACGTACAACTCCGGCGACGGGGAACCCCCGAACCCCCCGACGTCCGGGCCCGAGTACGGCACCCCGCACAGTCCGAGCCCCAACACCAGCGCCAGCGAAGCCCGCAGCCCCTCCCAGCTGGACTCCACGTCCCCCGACCAGGTGCCCCCGTACCGCTGCATCCCCGCCCACCCCGACCGCGAGAACAGGAACGGCCGCTCGGCGGGTCGCAGCCGCACCAGCCCCTCCCACCCCGCCCGCGCCATCCCCAGCGCGTACACGTTGTGCCCCTCGCGGTGGTCACCGCCCGCCCCGTCCAACGCGTGCCGAGCCGACCTCGGCAGCGTCGTGTCCCCGAACGGAGCGAAGGACACCGGCTCGTTCATGTCGTGCCAGAAACCGGCGAAGCCCTGCGCGAGCCGCTCCTCGTACAGCCCGCCCCACCACTCCCGCACCGCCGGATCCGTGAAATCCGGGTACGCGCACTCGCCCGGCCACACCTCACCGCGCACCTCCCCGCCCCGCGCGTCCCGCACGAACGCCCCGCCCGACCCCACCGTCAGCCCCGACGCGTGCACCCCGTCGCCCGCCTTCACCGCCGGGTCCACGATCGACACGAGCCGCACCCCCAGCTCACCCAACTCGCGCGCCAGCCCTGGCAGATCGGGGAACCGCCCCTCGTCCACCGTGAACACCCGGTGCCCGTCGTAGTGGTCGATGTCCAGATGTACGGCCGACAGCGCGAGCCCGCGCGACGCGTACCCCGCCACCACCCGCCGCACCTCTTCCGCGCTCCCGAACCCCCACCGCGCGTGCTGGTACCCCAGCGCCCACTCCGGCGGCACCGCGGCCGCACCCGTCAGCCCCGACCACCCCTGCAACACCCGCGCCGGCGTCCCCACCAGCACCCAGCACCGCAGCGGCCCGCCCTCCATCCGCAGCTCGCTCGCCCCCGGCCGGTCCGCCCCCGAACCGGCGCCCTCCTCACCCTCGCGCAGCACCACCCGCCCGTCCCACGAGTTGTCGTGGAACACCAGGTGCGTCCCCGCGTCCGCCACCACCAGCTGCACGGGCATCGTCAGGTACAGCGGATCGGCCCCCGGCCCGAAGCCCCCCTTCGGATCCGTGTTCCACAGCCGGTACGCCCCGTCCCGCAGCCGCGGCCCCGCGGCCCGCCCGCCCAGCCCGAAGAACCGCGCGTCCGCCGGCACCTCGCTCCGCTGCAGCCACCGCGCCGCACCCATCCGCGGATCCACCGGCTCCCACCACCGCGGCGGCGCCTCCCGCCGCAGCACCGTCCCGCCCGGCGTACGCACCTCCAGCGCCCCGTGCCGCGACACCGCCACCGTCACCCGCTCCGACACCACCCGCCAGCCGCCCCCGGTGTCCGGCTCCAGCACGGCCCGCGGATCCGGCTCGGGGCCGTCGCCCACCACCGCGTACGACGGCGTCGGCCCGGCCCCGTCCCAGCTCCAGAACACCGCGCCGCCCACCATCACCCGCACCAGCAGCTCGGAGCGCGCGAACCGCAGCACGCCCCCGCCCGGGAGGGCCTCCGTACCGGTCAGCAGCCCGGGGACGCGCGCCCGCTCCGCGCCCCGGCGCGGAAGCCCCACCGCGTCCGAGCGCCGGTGGCGCCAGGCCGAGCGCCAGGCGCGCCGACCGCGCTCCGTACCGATGTCTTTCACCGCACGTACCAGATCACGACCGTTCATGCCGCTCACCCTGCCACCGGCCCCCGACCGAGGGGACGGCGTTCAACTGTCGTTCACCCGGCAGCGGACCCCCGTGTCGATCATCCGACCCGCCAGGACGGCCCTGGTGCAGCGGACGATCACATGGCATGGTCCCTGTGAGCCGCTGCGCCCACACCCCCGCGCGACGGCACCGTACGCACACGAAGCGCGAGCCGCAGACTTGACCGGGAGCCGACCCATGACCTCAGCCACGCAGCCGGAACCCCTCTGGGCGCCGGGCCCCGACCGGATCGCCGCGGCCCGGATCACCGCCTTCCAGGCCTGGGCCGCCGAGCGCCACGGAGCCCCCGCCGACGGCGGCTACCCCGCCCTGCACAGCTGGTCCGTCGACGAGCTCGACACCTTCTGGCAGGCCGTCGCCGAGTGGTTCGACGTCCGCTTCACCACCCCGTACGCATCCGTCCTCGCCGACCGCTCCATGCCCGGCGCGCAGTGGTTCACCGGAGCCACCCTCAACTACGCCGAGCACGCCCTGCGCGCCGCCGAGGACCCGGCCCGCGCCGACGACCCCGCCCTGCTGTACGTGGACGAGACCCACGAGTCCGTCCCGGTCACCTGGGCCGAGCTCCGCCGCCAGGTCGGCTCGCTCACGGCCGAACTGCGCGCCCTCGGCGTACGCCCCGGCGACCGGATCAGCGGCTACCTCCCCAACATCCCCGAGGCCGTCGTCGCCCTCCTCGCCACCGCCGCCGTCGGCGGGGTCTGGACCTCCTGCGCCCCCGACTTCGGAGCCCGCAGCGTCCTCGACCGCTTCCAGCAGGTCGAGCCCGTCGTCCTGTTCACCGTGGACGGGTACCGCTACGGGGGCAAGGAGCACGACCGCCGCGACACCGTCGCCGAGCTCCGCGCGGACCTCCCGTCCCTGCGCGCCGTCGTCCACATCCCGCTCCTCGGCACGCCCGCCCCCGCCGGCGCCCTCGACTGGTCCGCCCTGACCTCGGCCGACACCGAGCCCGTCTTCGAGCCGGTCCCCTTCGACCACCCCCTCTGGGTGCTGTACTCCTCCGGTACGACCGGGCTCCCCAAGGCCATCGTCCAGTCCCAGGGCGGCATCCTCCTCGAACACCTCAAGCAGCTCGGCCTGCACTGCGACCTCGGCCCCGAGGACCGGTTCTTCTGGTACACCTCCACCGGCTGGATGATGTGGAACTTCCTCGTCTCCGGCCTGCTCACCGGCACGACCGTCGTCCTCTACGACGGCAGCCCCGGCTACCCCGACACGGGCGCCCAGTGGCGCATCGCCGAGCGCACCCGCGCCACCCTGTACGGCACCTCCGCCGCCTACGTCATGGCCTGCCGCAAGGCCGAGGTCCACCCGGCCCGCGACTTCGACCTCTCCGCCGTGAAGTGCGTGGCCACCACCGGCTCCCCGCTGCCGCCCGACGGCTTCCGCTGGCTCCACGAGGAGGTCGCCGAAGACCTCTGGATCGCCTCCGTCAGCGGCGGCACCGACGTCTGCAGCTGCTTCGCGGGCGCCGTTCCCACCCTCCCGGTGCACATCGGCGAACTCCAGGCCGCCTGCCTCGGCACGGACCTCCAGGCCTGGGACCCCTCCGGAAAGCCGGTCACCGGCGAGGTCGGCGAGCTCGTCGTCACCAACCCCATGCCGTCCATGCCGATCCACTTCTGGAACGACCCCGACGGCAGCCGCTACCGCGACAGCTACTTCGAGATGTTCCCGGGCGTCTGGCGCCACGGCGACTGGATCACCATGACCGACCACGGCTCGGTGATCATCCACGGTCGCTCCGACTCCACGCTCAACCGCCAGGGCGTCCGCATGGGCTCCGCCGACATCTACGAGGCCGTCGAACGCCTCCCCGAGATCAAGGAATCCCTGGTCATCGGCCTGGAGGAGCCGAACGGCGGCTACTGGATGCCGCTCTTCGTCCACCTCGCCCCCGGCGCGACCCTCGACGACGACCTGCGCGCCCGGATCAAGGCGACGATCCGCGAGGAACTCTCCCCGCGCCACGTCCCCGACGAGGTCATCGAGGTCCCGGCCATTCCGCACACCCTCACCGGCAAGCGCATCGAGGTCCCGATCAAGCGCCTGCTCCAGGGCGCCCCCCTGGCCAAGGCCGTCAACCCGGGCTCCGTCGACAACCTCGACCTCCTGCGCTTCTACGAGGAGCTGGCCCGCACCCGCACCCGCGGCTGAGGCCACTGTCAGTGGCGATGGTTACTCTGAGTTAGCAATTGATTGCGATGCTCAGGGGGAGCCATGCCACGCAAGAACGACACCGGAGCGCAGACCGGCGCGCACCGGACCCGCACCACCGACCGGCGCCGCCTGCTGCGCCGCGAGGTCCCCGGCACCGTCGGCCTCCTGGCCGACGCCGGGGACTTCGCGGCCATGCGCGGCTACCGCAGCTTCACCTTCGACGACCACCAGGACTACCTCCACCACGTGGACGGCCTGCTCAGGTCCCGCGCGGCCCAGGGCATCCACACCACCGTCGCCCTCTTCGACCCCGAGGAGTACGCCGAATTCTGCGGGGAGACCGGCCTCGACCCGGACACCTCCGAAACCCGCGCCCGCTTCACCGCCGAGCTGGCGGGCAGCGGCGCCCTCCTGCCCTACAGCGGCCAGCCCATCGACGAGCTGGTCCCGCTCCTCGTCGACGAAGCCGTCCGCCAGGCCACCTGGGAGTACGCCACCGGCGTCCTCGCCGAGGTCGGCCACTGCGCGGACTGTGGCGAGGACATCGGCCACTCCTCCTTCGACCGCGCCACGGACGCGCTCAAACGCCTCGTGGCCGGCGCCGGACCCGGCCACCACCACTTCGTGTGCAGCATCCCGACCGAAACACAACAGCTCGTCGCCGTCCTCCACGCCGACACCACCGACGACCCGGACGCCCCGCCCCGCGTCGACAGCCGGGCGGGCCTCGACTTCGTGACGGTCCTCGCCGCGGGACTCGCCCTCGGCGGCCCCGGGGGACTGGTGGTCCGCACCACCGGTGAGGGCCGCCGCGACCGGGTCCACGGCTGGCGCCTGGACCGCGGCCGGCTCACCGCCCTGTCGGCCGCGGCCGTCTTCAACGCCTACTGCACCGACGCCGACACCGGAGAACCCGTCGCCCCCGAATCGGGCGTCGAATACTGCCCGGGGTACGAGGTCGACGCACCCGGACCGCACCACTGACCGGTCCGGAACGGACCGAGGGGCCCTCGCCACCGGCGAAGGCCCCTCGAAACCACACCACACCACCGGCTACTCGCCGGACAGCACCGCCTGCGCGGCCACACGGGCCTCTTCGGCGCTGTCCGCCGCACGGGCCGCCGCTGCGGCACGCTCGCACTGGGCCAGCGTGTACTTGGCGAGCGTCGCCCGCACATAGGGGATCGAAGCGGCACCCATCGATAGAGAGGTGACACCCAGACCGGTCAGCACACAGGCCAGCAGCGGATCGGAAGCGGCCTCGCCACAGACGCCGCAGCTCTTGCCCTCCGCCTTGGCGGCATCCGCCGACAGGGCGATCAGGTCGAGCAGCGCCGGCTGCCACGGGTCCTGGAGCCGCGAGACGGCACCGACCTGACGGTCGGCGGCGAAGGCGTATTGGGCCAGGTCGTTCGTGCCCAGCGACAGGAACTCGACTTCCTGGAGGATGGAGCGTGCCCGCAGCGCGGCGGAGGGGATCTCCACCATCGCGCCGAACTTCGCCTTCAGACCGGCCTCCCGGCAGGCGTCCGCAAAGGCCTTGGCATCGATCCGGTCGGCGACCATCGGCGCCATGACCTCAAGGTAGACCGGCAGCCCCTCGGCGGCCTTGGCCAGCGCGGTGAGCTGCGTACGCAGCACGTCCGGGTGGTCGAGCAGCGAGCGCAGCCCGCGCACACCCAGCGCCGGGTTGGGCTCGTCGCCCGGCGTCAGGAAGTCCAGCGGCTTGTCGGCGCCGGCATCGAGCACCCTCACGACGACCCGACCCTCGGGGAAGGCCTCGAGCACCTTGCGGTAGGACTCGATCTGCTTCTCCTCCGACGGCGCCTTCTTGCTGTCGTCCAGGAAGAGGAACTCGGTGCGGAACAGACCCACACCCTCCGCCCCCGCCTCGACGGCGGCCGGCACGTCGGCGGGACCGCCGACATTGGCCAGCAGCGGCACCTTGTGACCGTCGGAGGTCGCACCCGGACCGGACGACGCGGCCAGAGCCGCCCGGCGCTCGGCAGCCGCGGCCTCCAGCTCGGCCCGCTTCTGCGGCGACGGGTTCAGGAACAGGTCGCCCGTGCTCCCGTCCACCGCGATCACGGTGCCCTCGGCGATCTCACCGGCACCCGGCAGGGCCACGATCGCCGGCACGCCCAGCGCCCGCGCGAGGATCGCGCTGTGGCTGGTCGGCCCGCCCTCCTCGGTCACGAAACCGAGGACGAGCGCCGGGTCGAGCAGCGCCGTGTCGGCGGGAGCCAGGTCCCGCGCGATCAGCACGTACGGCTCGTCACTGTCGGGCACGCCCGGCATCGGGACGCCCAGCAGCCGCGCCACGATGCGGTTGCGCACGTCGTCCAGGTCGGCGACCCGGCCGGCCATGTACTCGCCGGCC